>CAYFYW010000483.1:0-8872 GCA_964347425.1 uncultured Nitrospirales bacterium | reverse complement strand
GTTTTATAGTTCCCGCCACATTTGCAAGTTTCAATATGCCGTCCAGATCCAGATACTTTGAACCTATTTCAGTGACAGCAGAAATAGATTTCTCAACATCCAGATGCTCCTGAAAGGGGGTCAGGCCCATGTGTCTTTCAGGGAAGGGATCTTTTTTTAATCTTGGTATGGCACCAAGCACAGGTGTTCCACATTTTTCATATATTGCCTTTCGTATCAAGGATTCCTGCCTGCCGGTTGCGACCTGATTCAGAACAATGCCTCTTATTAGAACACCGGAATCCATTTTTTGACAGCCTAAGACCATTGCGGCTACAGTATTTGTGGCTTTTGTGCAGTCTACGGCTAATATCACAGGGGCTTTTATCAGTTTAGCGAGTTCAGCAGTGCTGTAGGTCCCCTTATGGTTAAGACCGTCATATAGTCCTCTGTTGCCCTCGATTACTGCAATAATCCCCCCTCGCCCCTGGTCGCCTGCGGCGCCGCCAGAGGCGGGTAAACCCCCTTTACTAAAGGGGGGAAGGGGGGGATTGGTATGGGATATGAAGGACTTGAGGGCCTGTTCTGGAGACATCATGAAGAGATCAAGATTATAGCAGGAGTTGCCCGCTGCTTTTGCCAGCCATCCGGCGTCAATATAATCCGGTCCCTTTTTAAAGGGAATTACTCTTAAGCCCTTTTTAATCCATGAGGCAATCAGGCATAAAGAAAGGATAGTTTTTCCGCTTCCACCTCTTAAACCGGAAATAACTATCCTTGGAATTGAAAAGTCAGGTGATTTAGTCATTGAGTCACTTTAACAACGAGTCATTACGAAGTTGAGTCACTAAGTTATTTAAATGATCCAATGACTTATTGGCTCAGTGACTTACTTAGATCAGGCCTTTTTCCTTGAGATATTCTTCGCTGGGAATTTCCACCGAGCTGGCACCGCCGCCGTAGGAATACATGAGTTTTCCAACGTCTATCATCTCCCGGAGGGCTTTCTTTACAGTGTCTTTATCTAAGCCGGTATCCTCAGATATTTTTTTGCAGACGTCTTTTTCTTTTAGCTTTTTCTTGCCCTTCATTTGCTGCATAAAAGCAAAAATCTTGTCTTTTAATTCTTCAGATTCCATAGCTCCACCCCTTCTTGTAAGTTTTTTGATTTTCTAAATTACATCTAAAAACACTATTTGTCAAGTTTGTTTTTGTCGGATAATAAAATGGGAGGTAACCCCGATTTCCAGGACTACCTCCCACAGTTTTTATTGCATTTTCCCTGATTCTACCACTTAAATGTTGATGCAGTCCTGAACGTGTCTCTGGCAAAAGTGAAGTCGTCAATGTGCTGGTATGTGAACTCGATACCCGTCAGTTTAAAGAATTTCTCCCAACCGATTCTTTCTATCCATTCGCCGACTCTTTCGTGCTTTTTCGCGTGCTTTGCGTATGTTTCAAGGATATTCTTCACGGCTGCAACAATCTTTGGCCATCTCGGGGGTTCATTGTAGAAGAATGGAATAGCAAGTTTGGAGAACTTTGGCACACTCCTGAGGCTGCCAACTTTTCCTCCTACAACTATCGCAACACCATCACGCTCCGCGTCTTTAATATCTATTGCAGGGCAGACTGTAAAACAGTTTCCGCAATACATGCACTTATCATAATTGATTGAAACACTCTTCTTTGCCGGGTTTGGCCTTATAGCAGCGGTCGGGCACGATGCGATGACCGTGGGAATCTCACATATCTTCCCCAGCTTTTCGTCGTCAACAGGAGGCACCTTTGTGTGTACGGCAACCAGCGCAATATCCGAGCAGTGAACGGCACCGCACATATTAACGCAGCATGCCACCGCAAGCCTGACCTTGTTTGGCAGCTCTTTTTTTGTGAAATAATCATAAAGCTCGTCCATCATTGCCTTCACCAAACCGGAGGCATCTGTTGCAGCACTGTGGCAGTGAACCCAGCCCTGGGTATGGACCACGTTACTGATACGCGGGCCGATACCGCCAATTGTGTACTTTTTGTCTTTTAGTTCTTTCTTAAGCGGCTCTACCTTGCTCTTATCCGGTGTAAGAAATTCAACGTTATTCCTCGATGTAAAGCGGATATAGCCGTCACAATGCTTTTCAGCGATATCACAGAGTTCACGAATAGTGTCGGTAGCCAGAATTCTTGGAGACGCAACCCTTACAGTGTAGACCTCATCTCCGCTCTCAGCTGTATGCACCATTGTGCCCGGATCTAATCTCTCGTGATATTTCCATTTGCCGTAATTCTTTTTAATGACCGGCGGCAGGAACTGTTCATAATGCGGTGGTCCTATATCTGTTTGTCTCTCTGGTAATGCCATTTATCTTCCCTCCTTTTCTATTGCTATTTAAGATTTATCCTTTGTGTATACTTTTTCAAAGTCTTCTTCTTTAAAGAAGAAGAACGGGTCTTTTCTTGGTTCTCTAACCTGCTGTGGTTGTGGCGGAACACCAATTGCTTCCAGGAATGCCCTCATACCTTTGACCTCAATAAGTTCACCAATTCTCTCCCTTGGCTTCGCATTATCATCCCACCACTCTATCATCTTGTTGATAATGTCCTTTAATTCCGTGTAAGGAGGTTCCACTTTTATAAACGGTACAACAACCCAAGAAAGCAATGAACCTACAACAATCGGCGCTTTACTTCCAACGCACAGGGTTGCCCCTCTTTCGCCACTCGGTTTCAGAGCTTTGGTCATTTTTGCTATGCAGTGCATGCATCTGTTGCACTCGGCATTATCAATCTTGAGTGCCTTGCCGTCATAGGCCATGCACTGAGTCGGACACATATCAACAATCTCTGCCTGAATATTCATACCTGAATCAGCGTATTTTTTTACTCCTGCCTGGTCTACCTGTATGTTGCCCTTCCAGGTGCCTATTATTGATAGATCTGCGCGTGCAATTGCTGCAACACAGTCACAGGCACATCCTGCTGCCTTTATCTTGAATTTATAAGGCCAGGCAGGCCTGTGAAGGTAATCCTGGTATTCCTGTGTGAGATTGTAGATAACGTCGAGGGTGTCATAGTTTGTCCACTCACAACGGGCAGGGCCAACACAACAGCTCGGTGTTCTCAGGGCTGAACCAGAGCCGCCAAGATCCCAGCCTCGTGACGAGTATTCGGCGAAAAGGGCTTCAAGATTCTCTGTGGTTGTACCGAGTAAGACAAGGTCGCCTGTAGACCCATGCATATTCGTAAGACCGCTTCCGTACTTGTCCCAGATATCGCAGACTTCCCTCAATGCCTTTGTCGTATAGAACCACCCGCTCGGCTGGTTTATTCTTATGGTATGGAAATGCGCAACATTCGGGAACTCCTCAGGCAGGCTGGAGTATCTGCCAATAACTCCACCTCCGTATCCGAGAACTCCGACGATTCCGCCGTGCTTCCAGTATCCAAGTTTGGTCTGGAACGATTTCTCCAGCTGGCCTAACTCATCTTCTGACATCGGACTCTTTTTAGCGGCCTTTTTGATTTCCGTTACAAAGCTCGGCCACGGTCCTTTTTCCAGCTCGTCCAACATTGGGGTTTTGTACTTTCCGCTCATTTAGACCTCCTTTTTAGTGATTGGGTTTTTTCCCAGTATTTTCAGGTTTATTTTATTTCCTGAACAACTACCTCTTATGTCATGCGCTTTTATAATGCTAAAAAAAGATTAATTCCCTTTTTCGTAAGATGCTACTTTTCGGAATACCTGGATTTCCCAAGATATGGTATGACTCACCATACTAATATATCTCTCATTTCTCCGTCAAATAAAAAAAACTAATCCCGTAATCACAACTGCTTATCACGGTTCTACGAGAATGATGGCCTGTAACTGCTAAATTATCAGATTTTTTTGAAAAAATAGTTCTAAATGACAGTGATGCGTTTATCAGTGTAACCCTGTTTTTATTTCTGCATAAAGCCCCGCAGGGGCCACGCCTCTTTTACGGGATGCAACGCATCTCTGCGGTGAAACCAGAGATTGTCAGCGTTTTTCAACAATCTCATTGGACTTGACCTCAAGTGGCTGAGCATGTTAAAAATGACGATAGGTAGAGGAATAAATAATAAAATGAAAGAAGTGCTTATATTCGACCCCGGTTCTGATACCCGGCATATAATCTCTCTGAATACAGTTTTAAAAAAGAACAACTATTCCGTAAACAGGTTCAAATCTTTAAAGGAGGCCAGTGCTCATATTGAAAAATCAAAGCCTGATGTTGTACTTCTTCGTCTCCCTCAGGGTCTTAATTCAAGATATTTAAATGTATTCATAAATCTTGCCCCTGTTATAGGTGTACTCGTTGAAGATGGGGATGAGGTAATAAAGAAGGCATTAAGACTAGGCATTGAAGAGTTCATTATCCCTCCCTGCAATTCGTCCGAGATAAGGCTTAAGATGGAGTGTTGTATGCACAGGAGACGGCAAATAGAGAAACTTGAGAGGGAAAAAAAACATCTCAGGGCAATCGCTGAAGTTTCGACCCTTGCATCATCCTCACTTGACTCCCAGGAGATACTCTATCTTGTTGTTAAGAAAATAGCAGAAGTAATCCCTGTGGTCAGATGCTCCATGATTCGTGTTGACAGTGAACAAGGGTATGCTCGTGTAGTTGCCTCTTATGAAAACCCTGTACTCAAGTCCATAACTCTTGACCTTAACAAATATCCTGAGATTAAAGAGGCCATGGCTGCTCGGACCCCTGTGATAATTAGTGATATCAAGCGTGATCCTCTAATGATAGGTGTCCGGGATATCATTTTCCCCCTGGGAGTAAAGTCAATTATTGTGCTGCCTGTTTTTTACAAAGATACAGTCATAGGAACGCTGTTTTTAAGGACATCTCGCTCAGGCAGGGAGTTTACAGATGACGAAATTGATTTTTGTAATGCAATAGCCAGTACTTCCGCTAATGCCCTGTACAGTGCTTTTTTATATGAGAAATCAGAGACTGAGAAAATACGCCTCGGGAAGTTGGCGATAACAGATTTTCTGACGGGTATATATAATACGCGCTATCTTTATCACAGACTTGAAGAAGAATTCAGCAGATCCTTCCGTTATAATATTCCACTTACGTGTTTAATGGTTGACATTGACCTGTTCAAACGCATAAATGATACTTACGGCCATAAAACCGGGGATCACGTATTAAAGGAGTTTGCGAAACTTTTAAAAAGAAATATCAGAAAGAGCGATATCCTCGCAAGGTACGGAGGAGAAGAGTTTATTATCATTCTTCCCAATACTTCAAAAGAGGGATCGATTTCAGAGGCGGAGAGGCTGAGCCTTTGTATTAAAAACCACAAATTTAAGGCATTGCAAGGGAAACATACCATTACTGTTAGTATTGGCGCAGCTACTTACCCGCATAAAAAAATCAAGACGAGTGATGAATTAATTACGTATGCTGATAATGCCCTGTTTAAGGCAAAGAATCGGGGCCGGGCTCAGGTAGTAGCCCATCAATGAGGATTCTTTCCCTGCTTTTTATTCTTTGGGCTCTCCCTTGTGAAAATTTATCCGCAACAAGAAATAATAAACAGTTTATTATATTCTACGTAGAGCTATATCCGGAGTGCAGAAAGTGAAAAATGGATGTAATAACAACTCACATCAATGCTGATTTTGATGCGGTTGCATCAATGGTGGCAGCAAAAAAATTCTATCCAGAGGCAGAGGTTGTATTCTCCGGGTCACAGGAGAAAAGCGTGAGGGACTTTCTTGCCACTTCCCCACTTGCCGCTGAATTTAAAAAAGTCAAGGAAATTGAATTTGAAAAAATCGATCGTTTAATACTTGTAGATGTTAAAAATAGCAGCAGGATAGGCAGATTTACAGAAATATTGGACAAAAGGGGGCTTGTCATCCACATTTATGATACCCATCCACGTTCTCCAGAGGACATCAAGGGGCAAAAAGAGGTTCTGGAACCTGTTAGTGCTACAGCGACAATCTTTACGGAGATGCTTCAGCAGAGTAAAATCGAAATAACCCCTGTTGAAGCAACAGTTCTTGCGTTAGGGATATACGAAGAAACAGGTTCGCTTATTTTTTCTTCCACAACGGTAAGAGACATTACGGCAGCAGCATATCTTCTCAGAAGAGGCGCAAATTTAAATGTAGTATCGAGTTTTATCAGAAGAGAACTAAATCGGGAAGAGATTGAACTGCTCAATGAATTAGTTCATTCGGTAAGGGATCATATAATTCATGGTATCAGAGTAAAAATAGCAAAGGCATCAAGAGAAAGTTATATAGGTGACGTTGCATATTTAGCACATAAATTAAGGGATATAGAAGATGTAGACGCACTTTTCCTGCTCATAAGGATGGAAGATAAGATATACCTTATTGCCAGAAGTCAGGTATCAGAGGTCGACGTTTCAGAGATAGTACAGCCTTTTCATGGAGGCGGCCATCCGACAGCTGCATCAGCAGTTGTCAGAGAAATGTCTCTGGAGGAAACAGAAGAAAAACTTGTAGATATTTTAAAAGAAAGAATAAGCCCTGCAAAAACTGCCAAAGACATTATGACAACTCCTGTGAAGAGCATAGATTGTGATGATTCCATAAAAATTACTGAACAGACCATGACCAAATACGGTGTGAATGTTCTGCCCGTAATTAGACAGGACAAATATATGGGCATAATATCAAGAGAGGTCGTGGAGATGGCAAAGTTTCACGGATTCGGTGGGAGCAAATCATCTGAGTTCTGTACCACTGATGCATTTACGGTAACGGCAGATACACCCATGCAAAAAGTTGAGGCATTGATGATAGAACAAAACCAGAGGTTTATGCCCGTGATTGAGAGCGGACGGATAGTTGGAGCTATAACACGGACCGACCTTCTCAGGTCGCTTTATGAGGATATGTTGAGAAAGAGCAGGATAGGTGAAGAGCGTGTGTCCGGGAGAACCTTTGTGGGAAGAAATCTCTCTTCCATCATGAAGGAAAAGTTTCCCGAAGAGATATTTAATGTGCTTAAAGTCTCGGGAGAGGTGGCGAGAGAACTGAATTTTTCGGCCTATCTTGTGGGCGGTACCATAAGGGACCTCTTAAGAGGGGAGGCAAACCTTGATATTGACATAGTGATTGAGGGGGATGGAATCATCTTTGCACAGACACTCGCCGGGAGACTCACAGCAAAGGTAAAGAGTCATCAGCGGTTTGGTACAGCCGTTATTATAAAGGAGTCCCTGAAGTTTGACGTCGCTACTGCAAGAACAGAATATTATGAATCGCCCGGCGCACTTCCAAAGGTTGAAATGTCCTCTATAAAAAAAGATTTGTATCGGAGGGATTTTACAATAAATACGCTAGCAGTAAAATTAAATCCTGAAAATTTTGGACAACTCCTTGATTTCTTCGGCGGACAGAGAGATCTCAGGGAAAAAACCATAAGAATCCTGCATAACTTGAGTTTTATTGAAGACCCTACGCGGGCATTCAGGGCTATAAGATTTTCAGAAAGATTCGGGTTTAGACTGAGCAGGCACACAGTGAATTTGATAAGGACTGCAGTAAAAATAAATCTCTTTAATAAGCTTTCGGGATCGAGGCTATATGATGAGCTTAACCTTTTGTTTCTCGAGACAGAGCCCCTGAGGGCAATTAAGAGACTGGTAGAATTAGACCTCCTGAGGTTTATTCATCCCCGTTTAGAACTTGATAAGGCATTGGAGGAGACTTTTCAGGCCATTGAGGATACTTTTGCCTGGTTTAAGCTACTGTTTCTGGAGGAAGAGTTGAATAAATCGCACCTTTTCCTGATGGCCCTTTTTGAAGGTTTAAAAACAATACAGGAACGTGAGAAGGCATTGCGCAGGCTTTCTGTTCCGCCACGTGCAAAAAAAGAAATAATGGATGGTATCGAACAGTCGAAGGCAGCACTGTTAAAGCTGCAAGATACATCCTTGACGGAAAAAAATGTTTACTATGTGTTAAAGCCGTTGAGCCTGCTTGCCATTCTTTTTACAATTGCCAAGGCTAAGGATAAGAGACAAAAGAAGGCGATATCGCTATATCTGACGACGTTGAGAAAGATTAGACCTGCCCTTACAGGTAAGGATTTAAAGGCAATGGGGTATCGGCCAGGACCGCTCTTTAATAAGATACTAAAGGCAATTCTCGAGGCAAGACTTGAGGAACATATCAAGAGCAGGGAAGAGGAGATAAGATTTGTAAGGGAAAAATTTCGTCTTTAAATTTATTGTTCCCCGCGGTTCTGAAGTCTGTCCCACAATAGTCATCCTGAACCTGTTTCAGGATCTTTCTTAAATCTATGATTTTGATAATACAAGATTCTGAAATTAATTCAGAATGACAAAACAGGTGTTTTCTGAATTGTCGGACAGCCTGCTTGCTGCAGGGTAGTTCATTTTGTAGTTCTATTGGAAGGATTTCGTTCCGGATTTGAAATTTGATATTTTGAATTTCAGTAAAGAATCCTTATTCCTGAGTAATAACAGCAACATGTATTTTCCATGTCATTTATAAAAGACCTCTCGTTGCCGTCTTCAAAGAGAATTCTTACAAAAGAGAAGCCACCAGAAAGAGATGAATGTTTCTCTTCAATAACCTCACCTACACCCCATACAGAGTATTTTATGTGTGTGACCTTGTCGCCAACCTTAAGGTATAGTCTCTTTCTCATAATTAAATTATAAAATTTTCAGGATGAAAACTCCAATTTTTTTAATTATGCTCTTCTATGAGCGTATCAGGATTTGAAGTTCACGGTTCACGGTTGGTCGCCTTGTCCCCCTGTTTTCTTTGTGAAAACAAAGAAGGGGGACCTTATGTTATTAAGATAGTTGGTAAATCAATTCGAGTATCGGTTGCCATGCCTCA
>CAYFYW010000482.1:0-2135 GCA_964347425.1 uncultured Nitrospirales bacterium | reverse complement strand
ATGAATATGAAAATTAAAGAAATGAAAACCTATCTGGGCGTTATAAAGGGTCTAGATCTCTCATTTGGCAAGATCCTCGACGAAACATGGGAAGAACCCATGGGTCCAACACCTTTTCCTTCCGTGGCCAGCCTTCGAGGATGGGACATGAAAATCATCAACAGGTACAAGCCGTTCTATTTACCTTACTGTGACGTCTGTTGTCTCTGCACCTTTGGAAAGTGCGACTTAACAGGAGACAAACGAGGCGCTTGCGGGCTAAACATGGCGGCCCAACAATCGCGTATAGTACTTTTAGCTTGCTGCATTGGAGCTGCCACCCACATTTCCCATGCCCGACATTTGGTGGATCACCTTATTGAGAAATATGGTCGAAACAGTCCCCTAGATATAGGTGGTCTGAGCATAGACATAGAAGCTCCAGTAACTCGTTTAGTCTGTGGCATCAGACCTAAGAAACTTAAAGATCTGGAAGACGCCCTCGAGTACTGCGAAGAACAGGTTACAACTCTGCTTGCCGCTACTCACACTGGACAAGAGGAAAGCAACTTAGATTTCGAGTCCAAAGTTCTTCATGCAGGAATGGCGGATCAAGTTGGCATGGAAATTGCAGACTTAGCGCAGATTTCAGTCTACGGTTTTCCAAAGGCGGAACCTGAAGCCCCCCTAGTTGATTTAGGCTTTGGTGTAGCAGACATCACCAAACCCACAATTCTAGTAATAGGTCACAACGTCCCCTCTTCCATTGGGATCATCGACTATCTAACCGACAAAGGAATGGTAGACAAAGTAGAAGTCGTAGGCATATGCTGCACTGCCCACGACATCACCAGATACAGCTCCGCAGCTAAAGTAATTGGCCCAATATCCTGGCAATTACGCTATATAAGAAGCGGACTAGCAGACCTAATTGTAGTGGACGAACAGTGCATCCGCGCAGACACGTTGATTGAAGCCCAAAAAATCAAAGCACCAGTAATTGCCACGAGCCCACAAAACTGTCTGGGACTTGAAGACCAAACTCAAAATCCACCGAAGGAGGCAATATCGAATCTTGTCGAGGGAAGAGCATCAGGAGTACTCATTTTAGATCCAGAAAAGGTTGGAGAGGTCGCTGTTGAAACTGTAATGGCGGTTGCCCCTAAAAGAAAGAAGTTCAAAATTATTCCGGAAATTGAAGAAGTCATCAAATCTGCTCAAGAGTGCACACAATGCGACGAATGCAGGCGAGCTTGTCCCAATGACAAACCTATACCTGCCGCCATGATAGCGGCTGCGAAGGGAGACCTAAACCCTCTAGCTGAAATCCTTGAGAGTTGTGTGGGTTGTGCCCGCTGTGATAGCGCTTGTCCCAACGACTTCCCGTTGCACAGCTTCATCGTGAAAGCTGGAGAAAAACAATTGGCTAAAGAGAGGTTTAAAATGCGCGTTGGACGAGGTGCCATCCAAGACGTAGAGATAAGAGAAGTTGGCGGACCTATAGTGCTAGGCGAGATTCCCGGGGTAGTAGCTCTAGTAGGATGCTCCAACTACCCTCATGGTGGAAAAGAACTTGCAGAGATCGCTGAAGAATTCGCGAAACGCAGGTTCATCGTTGTCACCTCAGGATGTGCAGCCATGACTATAGCCATGGACAAGGATGAAGAAGGAAAAACACTTTATGAGAAGCATCCGGGCAACTTTGATGCTGGCGGCATCGTTAACGTGGGCTCATGAGTAGCTTACTCTCACATAGCTGAAGCTGCTATCAAGATTGCGAGCATTTTTGCAAAGAGAAAACTGAGGGCCAACTACGAGGAAATCGCTGACTATATTTTAAACCGTGTAGGGGCTGTGGGAGTTGCCTGGGGAGCCTACTCCCAGAAGGCTGCTTCAATAGCTGCAGGCGTTTGGAGGCTCGGCATACCAGTAATCGTTGGACCACATGGGTCTAAGTATCGACGTATGCTCCTCGGGAGAAAAGACAAGAAAGAGGACTGGTATGTATACGATGCGAGAACAGGCGACAAAGTTTACGGTGGCCCAGCGCCTGAACATTTGTTTACAACAGCTGAAACCAAGGAGGAAGCCATGGTGCTCATAGCTAAGCTTTCTATGAGACCAAACGACACTACCAAAGGTCGTGCCATAAAACT
>CAYFYW010000481.1:0-2129 GCA_964347425.1 uncultured Nitrospirales bacterium | reverse complement strand
TTACGACCTATTCACTCGTGATGCGTAAGAGGAGAGAACTGGCGATTGTCAAGGCACTGGGGGTGCGCAATTTATCTATTTTATTCAGCGTAGTCTTTCAGTCCGTCATTCTGACATCGCTTGGTTTTTTATTTGCCGCAGCTTTCGCACTTGTTGTTATTCCCCATATCCCATCACTCGTACCGCAGCTCACACTGGATGTTTCTCTCAGTGCAATTGCGCGCATCGGCCTAGTGGCATTGCTGGTCGCGATACTTGGTTCGCTTATCCCCGCTTATATGGTATTGCGCCTGGATCCGGCCGCAGCATTTCATATATAGGGAGGACTGTATGGAAGCACCAATATTAAAAGCTAAAACCCTTTCCAAATATTATGGAAGCGACCATACCGAAGTGAAGGCCGTCAACAACGTGTCGCTTGATGTTATGCCGGGCGAGATCGTTTTGATAATGGGGCCTTCCGGTTCCGGAAAAACCACATTGCTATCGATGATCGGGGGCCTGCTACGCCCGACGAGAGGCAGCGTAGAGATTGACGACAACGACATCTGGCTGCTTGATGAATCCCGACTGCCTAAAATTCGTGCACTGAAAATCGGATTCATCTTCCAGGCTTTTAACCTTCTTGATGCATTAAACGTGGAGGAAAATATTTTATTTCCGTCGCAGTTAAGACAGGGCGGAATACCTCGGGCACGGCATCGCGCGAACGACTTGATTGAACGGATTGGCCTGGAGCATCGACGCCGTGCTCTGCCCAAAAAGCTGTCTGGCGGCGAAAAGCAGCGTGTTGCAATCGCCCGGGCCCTTATAAATGAACCAAAGCTAATTCTGGCCGATGAGCCGACGGGCAACCTTGATTCTCAAACCGGGCAGGATGTAATGATGATTCTGCACGATATTGCCCGCGATGATGGATGTTCCATTGTGCTTGTGACTCACGACCCACGCGTAGAGGATATCGCAGATCGCATCTTATGGCTGGAAGACGGTTCATTGCAGGACCGCAGGGCCGAGGACCATAGCTGGGTACGCGATCCCGTGTGCGGAATGCGCGTCGATGAATGGACCGCTGAATTATTCAGTGAATATCAGAACCGGCGTTACGCCTTTTGTTCGAAGCGCTGTAAAGAGCGTTTTGACGAAAATCCGACTGAATATATAAATCAATGATCCATTGTAAGGAGGCCAGTGGAGAAAAAAATTCACATAGAAAGAATATTTAAAGCATGAAAGAACCGGGACATCCATCAACTTATAAAATTCTTCTCCACTGGCTCTACGCCGCAGGCCTGACTGAAGATGCCATATACCTTGCCAGACCCACATACTATCAAATTCCCTTTCAATTGTGGCTATGATGCTTTTATCCCAGGCCTGAGAATAGAAAAAGATTCGCCGGAAAAAGAGCTTTCAGGTGGGTTTTGAGATGACTCATCCGTCGACCGTCCAGGAAGCCGCGGTCGACGACGAGCCACTTCATGACCTCAGGCCCCACGATCTGGAGGAATTGCTCTAGCAGCTCATAGAGTCGTTAGGGCACGTCTATGATTTTATGCTTTAACTCTTGTTGATTTTGGTGTTATTGTGGAGATATGCCAAGAAAAGCGAGAGTAGATGCTGCCGGTGCCATTCATCACATTGTTATTCGAGGGATCGAGCGCAGAAAGGTATTTCGTAACGATGCCGACAGGAGGAGCTTCACCGAACGGCTTGGCAAAATAGTCTCCAATACGCAGACTGCATGCTTGGCGTGGACCCTGATCCCCATCATGTCCATTTGTTGTTGCTTACGGGTCTAGTACCCCTCCCACCTGTCATGAACCATGGCTGACAGTGCGGGTTTTGCATGAAATCATAGACGTCCCCGATTTCCCAAATATGAAAGTCTGGAGACGCTTTGCATTTCAACAGCTATCGGAACTCTGGTTGAAATGGTGCCGCAGACAACCGGAAAATGCAGACCGGCAGCTAAGCGGAGGTGGTGATGTGGCAAAAGCACCTCACTTCTCTCATCCTAACTAATCAAAATTTGATCCTCATTTCTTATTCATAATTCAAGATTTGACATTAGTTTCAAGACCTTTAATGGATGACCATGAATCAACTCCATGTAAATATGTAGCCAA
>CAYFYW010000480.1:0-8761 GCA_964347425.1 uncultured Nitrospirales bacterium | reverse complement strand
ATACGGCCATAGAGATACTGGGCAAAATAAAAAAAATAAACGAGATGGGGGTAGCAATATTGATGATTGAACAGAATGCAAAAAAGGCCCTCCAGATATCGGACAGGGGTTATGTCCTTGTGATGGGAAGAAATGAATTTGAAGACACCGGAAGCGCCCTTTTAAATAATCCGCAAATAAGAAGTCTCTATTTAGGAGGCCGGGGACGATCTCATGGCACAGCTTATCGTTAACGGCATAGTAACAGGCACTATTCTGACCCTCGGGTCGATCGGGCTTACTCTGACTTATGGCATTCTCAGGTTTGCGAACTTTGCCCACGGAGACATAATGACTGTTGGGGCTTATGTGGTCCTGATACTCCTGTGGATGAACATTCCTCCTGGCGTCGCGTTTCTCTTTGCAATGGTTATCACAGCCGTAGTGGGCATTGTCATTGATACGATCCTGTATAAGCCCTTACGCAGAAAGGGCTCTATCGTTTTACTTATATCCTCGGTAGGGGTAGCCCTGTTCCTGAGAAACCTGGTCCAGATTGTCTGGGGACCCCAGATGAGATACTACACTACAGAGATCCAGGTCGCATACACACTGCCATTTGGCATCAGGATAAAACCGGATCAGGTTCTCATAATTGTTATCGCGGCAGTACTGATTGTTCTTATGCACCTTTTTTTAAAAAGGACACGAACTGGTAAGGCCATGCGCGCAATGGCAGATAATGCGGAGCTGGCTCAAATAACAGGGATAGATACGGATAAAGTCGTCATCTGGACGTGGGGAATAGGTTGTGCACTGGCTGCTGCGGCAGGGATTCTTTTGGGCATGGAAATACAGTTAAGGCCTTCCATGGGCTGGGATCTCTTGCTTCCGATTTTTGCAGCGGCAATCCTCGGCGGTATCGGTAAACCATACGGGGCAATGGCCGGCGGGATGATTATAGGTCTTTCACAGGAAATTTCAACCGCTTATTTATCAACAGCATATAAACCTGCTGTATCATTCGTAATCCTGATTATAGTGCTGTTAATCAGGCCCTCGGGAATTTTTGGCAAGGTAGAGAGATGGACATAAGCGGTCTTATAAACTATCTGGTTGTGTTTTCCGTAATGGCAGGCATGTACGCCGTCTTGACCCTGGGTCTGAATATCCAGTGGGGGATTACGGGTCTGTTTAATATCGGTATTGCCGGCTTTTTTGCAGTAGGTGCATATGCGTCAGCTATCCTGACCACGATGCCATCGGCCGATCACCTCGGCGGATACAGCATGCCTTTTTTCGTTGGAATTCTTGGTGCAGGCGCATTTTCCGGGGTTGTCGCTTTTCTGATCGGGATTCCAACTCTCAAGTTAAAGGAGGATTATCTTGCTATTGCAACGATTGGAATTGCAGAGACAATCAGATTAGTTTTTACAAACGAATCCTGGCTTTCCAACGGCACCCGGGGAATACTGGGAATCCCCAGACCACTCCAGGGAGTTATCTCTTACAACTATTATAACCTCTTCTATTTCCTTATGATAGTTGCTTTTATCGGGCTGGTGTTTATCTTTATTGAAAAGGCGCTTCATTCACCCTGGGGAAGGATATTAAAGGCCATCAGAGAGGATGAGATGATGGCAGCAGCGATAGGGAAAAATGTCTTCAATTATAAAATGCAGTCTCTGATAATAGGCTCTGTAATAATGGGTATGGCCGGTGGACTATACGCTCATTTCATCGCCTTCATCAGCCCCGAGGTATTTAAACCAATGCATTTTACGTTCTTGATATGGGTCATGCTTATCGTTGGCGGTGTCGGCAACAATAAAGGAGCGATATTAGGGGCATTTGTAGTCTGGGGCTTGTGGACCGGCACTGAATTTCTCATTGATGCCGTCCAGCTTTCACCCGACCATCAGACAAAGGCGGGAGCACTCCGTATCATTGCGATAAGCATTGCCCTTGAACTTATTCTGCTATTAAGACCGGAGGGCATCCTCGGAGAAGTTAAAAAGACCTTTGATTAAAGAGCATCGCTGAATACAACCTTTTCGTCAACTATCTTCCCGTCCTCAATCTTCCAGATACCATAGCTTCCGCTGGTGACGTCCCCGTTCCTGTCAAAATTAACTGAGCCGGAAACTCCTTCATAATCTATTTCTTTTCCTTTCTTTAACAGATCCAGGGCCTTTTTGAGGTCCTTGATAGAGACTTTTTCACCAGGCGGATTTGCGACGTCCCTGATAGCATCCCGGATTGAAACGCCATCCGCTCTACCGGATTTCTGCATCGCCAATGAGATTAATACCGTTGCATCATAATTGGTGTCAATATAGGGTTTTGGGGGATATTCCCCGAACCTCTTTTTATATCCCTCTTTGAACTTCCTTGTCAGATCACTGGCTACGGGTGCCGGTGCTGTACCATACGTTCCGTTTAAATACTTTGCACCTACATTCTTTATAATCTCGGGCGCTTTCATGCCGTCTGTAAACAGGAACTTATTGGCGAGGCCGAACTCGATAGCCTGCCTCAATATCTTTACTCCGTTTTCAGGATAAGCTATTAACAGTAATGCATCAGGGCTGTCCTTTACCGCTTTCTGGACTTCAGAACGGTAGGAAGGCTCTCCTTTGTTAAACGGCACTGATATTAAGACTTTTCCACCGATTTTTTCATAGGCCTCTTTCATTGCCTTTGCCAGTCCTTCTCCATAGGCATTGTTTACGTAGAGAGAGGATATCTTCTTGAAGCCCCTGTCTTTAGCGACCTTTGCAAGGACGAGGCACTGAAGCGAATCAGATGGGACCGTCCTGAAAAGAAAGTCACTATCCTTTAGATAGGTGATTTCCGGCGATGTTGAAGCAGGAGAAATCTGAACTACCTTGTTGGGTACCGAGACCGATGTTGCAGTTGGAATGGTTACACCGCTGGATAAGGCGCCTACTATTGCTGAGACCTTATCGATATTCACTAACTTATGGGCGGCATCTACAGCCGCTGTGGGATTGGTCTGACTGTCCCTGCTTACAAGCTCGAGTTTCCTGCCGAGTATGCCACCTGCTTTATTGATATGCTCTACAGCCAATTTCGCACCATTCTGGATCGGTCCACCATAAGCTGCCAGATCACCTGTCAAAGCTGAAAGAGAACCAATTTTTATGGTTTTCGCTTCACCGGAAAAGGCCAACTTTCCATCAGCGACCAACATAAATGATACCAGGAATATTGCGATTAACGCTGCTATTTTATTCCCGTGGTACAGTCTGTATTCCATAATGACTCCTCCATAGAAATTAATTTATCAAAGTCTGTTCCGATGGGAGCTGAAGGCTCATGAGTGTTCTTTACGAAAGCTCTTTTGTCTGACCCAAAAAATGCGACTGGATTTGCTTTGATCTTTAAAAACAGAATTTTGTTTATCTCAACCGATTATATTAGGTAATAGTCACTATAACATCGTCCTATTATAAAAAATAATTACGACTAATTTCGATTACCCCGGCTATTTCTGCTGCTGTTTGCAGGTATCAGGACTAAAAAAAGGGGATACGCCCGGTATCCCCTTTTTTTCTTATGCTCTTATCGAGGCCATACAAACTGATTCCTGTCACCGTAGATATCTTCCGGAAGTCTAGGTCTGGCGTTAATCGGCAACGGTGCTATGCCTTTAGGACCGAACCACTTCTGGTAGATCTTCTCATAGGTTCCGTTCTGGATCAAATCCTGAAGGGCAAAGCTTACGGTATCCCTCCATTTACTGTCGTTAGGTGGAACTCCAATTCCGTAGAGTCCTGGACTGAATATAGGTCCTACGGGTTCGTAGTCAACGCCTTCTGCACCAGCAACACCGGCAATAATAGGCGTATCCTGAATGTATGCGTCCACTTTGTTCTGCTTCAGCGCCAGAAAGCATTCAGCGTTGTTCTGATATGAACTGATGATAAACTTTTTTGTGCAGCCGAGTTCCTTCAGATAATCCTGTCCCGCCAGATAAGCGTTTGATCCCTGAACAACGGCCATTCTTTTGCCACATATATCAATAGGATTCTTGAACCTTCCTTTTTTGGCATAGAATATCTTGCCTGACCAGAGATAAGGCGGCTCTGCATAGTCTATCTGCGCATCACGACTTCTCGTATGACTCATGCTTCTGATTGTGAGGTCGACCCTTCTGTTTGCAAGAAAAGCGATTCTTGTCTTGTTATTGACAAGCACTTTATCCATTCTGATTTCTTTACCCACTATCTCACCGAGTCTCTTGGTCAGAGCCTTCGCAATATCAATGTCAAAACCCTTCAATTCCCCGTCTTTGGGATCAACCATGCTTAAGGGCGGTACATCATTCCCATGGCCAACAGTCACAACACCTTTTTTTGTGACCTCATCCAGAATAGACTTTGCTGCTACTGCGCTCGAGGCGAGAGACAGGAGGAACGACAAAACGACCAATACTGCCAGACTACTTTTTTTCATGTCTTATGTCTCCTTTCTTAAGGTTTTTAATTTTAAGGCTTAAACTGAGCCTTTCAATAACAGAGAAACGTTGAAAGATATCTGGTTCATACGATTACTCTGAAACCGAGTGGTTGTTGCTCCATAATTTTTTATTTCTGTCTGCGAGTCTGAGACTCGTAAGGGTTATTACAAAATGTCAAGGTTTAAAAGCAACATTTATGCCAGAAAAAAATCTTTAAAATACTTATAGATTTAAGAATTATGATTGTTATAAACTGTTCAATAGTTGAACATTTGCTTATTCTTTAGACAAATTTGCGTCAGGATTTTTATCAAGTTTTTCTCTGAGGGTATTCCTTGATATGCCCAGCAGTCTGGCAGCAAGAACCTGGTTGTTATTGGTTCGTTCAAGGGCGCTTCTCACCATGAGAGACTCAAAAGTTGTGACGGCCTTCTTATATATACCCGGTTCCCCTCTTTTAATGAGTTCATGCACAACGTCAGAAAGCGCCTTGCCAATATTCATGCCGCCTGCACCAGATTGCCCTGTCTGTGGAAGCCATTCGCAATCCTCAATGGACAGAGAATCCTTTTGGTGTAATACCATACTCCGCTGGATTATACTTTGAAGCTCTCTTACGTTTCCGGGCCAATGATAGTTTTTGAACTCTCTCAGCATCTTTGGTGACACGTCCTTCACCGATTTACCCATCTGATTATTCAATTTCTGTATAAAATACTTAACCAGGTCTTCTATATCATCTTTTCTTTCCCTGAGCGGCGGCAAGCTTATGTTTACAACATTTAAACGCCAGTAGAGGTCATCCCTGAATTTCCCCGTTTTCCCCATGGCCTCAAGATCTTTATTTGAGGCTGCTATAATTCTTACATCTGTTTTAATTAAATCGCTTCCTCCAAGCCGCTGAAAAGACCCGTCTTCAAGTACCCTGAGCAGCTTTGACTGAAGGGGATGCGGCATATCCCCTATTTCATCGAGAAACATGGTGCCTGTATCACACTGTTCGAACTTGCCGATTTTCCTGTTGTCCGCACCCGTAAATGCCCCTTTTTCGTGTCCAAAGAGTTCACTTTCAAGAAGCGTCTCCGGAATTGCCGCACAGTTGACAGGAAGGAATGGTTTACTGACCCTTTTACTGTGGTGATAAATGGCCCTTGCTATCAGCTCCTTTCCTGTACCGGTTTCCCCCCTTAAAAGCACTGTCACATCACTTTCTGCAACCTGCCCTATCTTTTTATATATTTCGAGCATAACGGGGCTCTTGCCAATAATCCGGTCACCCCTTTCATCCGCTGTTTTGTCAAAGGTCACAGGTACAGACATTTTTCCTGCAACAAGGGCCTTTTCCACAAGGGATATTAATTGATTGTTATCAAAAGGTTTAGTAAGGTAATCAAAGGCTCCATACTTAATGGCAGTTATTGCCTTTTCAGAGGTGCTATAGGCTGTCATCATGATTACCGTGAGGTCCGGGTAGAGCGCCTTTAATCTCTTCAGGGTCTCGAGACCGCTGATTCCAGGCATTGTGACATCCATGAAAACAAGTGTCGGGTTTTCGTCCCCCACTTTTTCAAGTGCCTTTTGTCCGCTTGAGGCCGTTATGACCTCATAGCCTTGCCTTCCGAGAATTTTTTTAAACGAATGGCAGACTCCTTTCTGGTCATCCACCACAAGAATCTTATCCATCATCGGCTCCTTTTGGTAATCTTACAGTAAACACTGTTCCCGAACCCTCTTTGCTATGAAAAAATAACTTGCCTCTGTGAGATGTTACTATAGTATAAGCTATTGAGAGCCCGAGTCCTGTACCATCGGTTTTTGTTGTAAAGAACGGGTCAAAGACCTTCGAATGAATATCAGACGGTATACCGCTGCCCTTATCCCGGATCATTACTTCTACAAAACCATTGTCTGTCTTTCCTGAAATCCTGATCTCTCCTCCATCGGGCATGGCCTGAATAGAATTAAGTACAAGATTCAGAAAGACCTGCTCAAGAAGTGACCGGTCTCCCTTTATACGGGGTAGAACCTCGGCAATATCTTTATGTACCACTATACCATATTTTTGAAGGTCAAAAGTCGCAAGGGATAAGACGCGATCTACAAGAGGATTTATATCTATCTCTGAGAAATTAAAGTCCTTCTGTCTTACAAAGCCGAGGAACCTTGTGAGTATAGTATCTATTTTTTCGATCTCATTATGTATGATTCCGGCATCCTCTTTTGTCATGTCGGGTTGTTCTTCAAAGGCCTGAAAAAGCATCTTGAGGGTGGTGATAGGATTTTTAAGCTCGTGAGCAAGACCTGATGATATCTGTCCTATGGACGAAAGCTTTTCGGCCTGAAGCAGGTGTGTATATGTATATGCGTCTTCAATCTTTTCCTTTGCTGCCCTGAGTTCCCAGGAAAGTCTGTTAAAACTATGTGCGAGATACCCCAGTTCATCTTTGGAATGAACCTCTAATCTCTTGCTGAATTCTCCCCTACCGAGGATTCTTGTAAATTCAACGAACTTATTCAGGGGCTTCGTAATTAAACGGCTCATAAAAAATGAGGCTATTACGCCCAGTAACATTACGAGTATTATTACCGGATAGGTTATATACCTCATCTTGGAGAGGGTAGATTTCAGGCTATCTTCTCTTATTCCCACGTGAAGCTCAACCTCTGTATCATTGAGGACACTCATACCAACGTCCCTGATGTAGCCTTTCTCTGTGTCAAGGAGTTGTACATTTGTCGGCCCGCGATTAAGCGGGTTCCATGATAGGAGGTCGGGGGGGGTACCATTGTTGAACGTGTGGGCGAAGATGTTGCCTTCTTCATCTGTAACAAAGATATATTCCAGGTCCTGTTCTCTATTCAGAACTTCCTTTAATGCCTTTGATGTTTGAAAATAGTCTTTAAGCAGAATGAAGTTTGCAATTCTCTCAGATAGGTTACCCGCAATCGATATTGCCTTTTTTTCAAGTTCTACCCTGAATTCATTGATAACGACTCCCCTTATAGAAAGGAGGAGGAGGAGTGCAACGCTGACCGTAACGGCTGTTGTCAGCAGGATTATTTTTGTACCTAGTTTCACTTTGTCAATAACCCGTACTTTCTTGCAAGCACTGCTATCTTGTAAAGCTCATATTCATTAACAGCCGAAAAACCGAGGGCCATTCCGGTCTTTTCCCAGTCAATGAGCATGTCTTTCTGCTTTCCTGATGGCTCCAGGTCGAGAAGGGCAGACCTGACGGCTTCAACAGTCTGGCTGTCTACTGCCCCGTTATATGCGATGAGACTGCCGGCATGCGGAACTGACATCATTATGATCTTTATTTTCCCCTCTTTTATGAGCCCTTCTGCGATCGTATCACTGATACACCCGGCATCGGATTCACCGTTTAAGACAGACCTGACCGTATTGATATGGGAGCCCGTATAGACGTAATCGCCGAGGTCCTCCAATGTAATTCCTGCATCATTCAGCATCTTTCTCGGGATCAGATGCCCCTGTGTTGATATTTTCGACCCAAAGGCAAAGGATTTCCCTCTTAAGTCTTCCATGTCTTGTATGCGGCTCTCCGGTCTCGTAAATATTACGGCATTTGATCTGGGGTCTCCTTCTTGATTAACCCCGCTCACAAGATACTTGATCCCGTATCCAAATTTCTCCCTGCCAATAACATAGCCGAGAGGGCCGATGGCGGCAAAATGTGTAACACCATTGCCGAGGTTTTCAATTGTGTCCCCGTATTTCTCGGTAAATTTTAGATGGAAACGTTTTCCTGTGGCCTTTTCAAGGTATCTGAGAAAAGGGGTGTAGATCCTTACATCTTTTTTTGGATCGAGCATAACGTTAACCCCGAAATGAAGAACATCTCCCTGTTCATTCACTATTTCTGCGGGAGTTTCAACTGATCTCTTGTAAAGACTAACTTTCTTCGGGGTCTCCGTCCTTGTGCATCCCGAAGATATTGAAAAGAAAAGGCAGAGAAATATTAAGAAAGACATGGTATATGCTCTCGTGAAAATTACTGCTGATATCATTTGGATAGCGTGATCATATTAAGATGTGGGAGTGATGTAGAAAACAATGCAAATAAGCATAAAGATATTATAGAAGTTAGAACTGAAAGGGGTCAACCAGATAATAACTCAAGTAGGCATTTCCTTTTTTGTGATGGCAGGGTATGGTATTATCGCTCATTCTCGTCCCGAAGTATCGGGCCTCCGAGGCTTTTACCTCTTTATTAAATCTGATATTTTGATAAATATAAAGGACTATCGGTAAAAGAAACCGCTTAAATACCATAC
>CAYFYW010000479.1:0-4044 GCA_964347425.1 uncultured Nitrospirales bacterium | reverse complement strand
CATATCTGATAAAATATTATCAAGGAACCTGCTGCCTGACAAATCTGTCTGTACCGGATGTATGGAATCACACTGGAAATTCAATGCATTTTCATGCTATCACAGAACGGTTTACTATTACAAATCACAGGCGCCCAAATTATCGAGGTCGGACCTCGATAATCTGACGTTTGCCCCCCTTAATCACAACGTTCTGGAGTTCTGTAAGCAGAGCCATTTGTCCCCGGTGAATTTTTTTTCCCGCCTCTTGAATCTCGAACCATTCGGCACGGTCGATTTCCGGGAACTCCTGATACCTGCTGGAGCGCGTAGGCCATTCCATGGAAAAGGTATTGCTCCTGACTGCAGACGGGTCACAATCACCCTCAAACGCCCAAGCCTGTATCACTTTTCCGCTTTTCTGTTTAAGGGGGGCAAGCGGAATAAAACGGCCGGAGACCTTGATGCCTGTTTCTTCCTCAAACTCGCGCAGTGCGGCCTCAAGCGGGTCCTCGCCCTCATCAAGCATACCCTTGGGTATGGACCAAGCCCCGAGGTCCTTCTTTGTCCAGAAGGGCCCGCCCGGGTGCACCAGAAAGACCTGCAGAACCCCGTCCCTTATACGGTACATGAGAAGACCGGCACTAATCTTCGGCATATATCCATTGTAACAGCAACACTGCCACAATGCCATCGCAGATATCTTATTCTGCACAGGTGTGGTTCTTCATATTGGATTATGACTGTCCAAAACAATCATTAACAGGGAGGCTGGAAGAGGTTTGACATTCAAAAAAACAGTTCGCCCCGGCGAATCTCTGATCGATTCATTGTGCTTATGAGGTGTTCAGCCTCCGTAAATACCTTATTTTGGACAGGCGTGGTTCTTCATTACACTTTCCAGGGCATATAAAGGCAGGGCGCCGTTTTCAAGAAGCCTGTCATGAAACTCCTTAATATCAAACTTCAAACCAGCAACATCCCTTACCTTTTCCCTCAATTCAAGTATCTTCAGCTCACCTATCTTATAGGCCAGTGCCTGTCCCGGCACGGCAATGTACCGGTCTACCTCAACCTCTATTTCATGATCTTCAATGCCGCTTTTTTCTTTACAGTATTTAATGCTTTTATCACGACTCCACTTATAAAAATGAAGGCCTGTATCAACCACAAGCCTGATAGCCCTCCATATTTCAAAAGTGAGTCTTCCGTATTCAGAGAAATCGTCCTGATAAAAACCCATCTCCCTGGCAAGCTTTTCAGCATATAAAGCCCACCCCTCGATAAAGGCCGTAGCACCTTCATATCTTCTGAAATCAGGTATATCTTTTCGCTCCTGCATAATTGCTAATTGAAGGTGATGGCCGGGAACGGCCTCATGAAAAGCCAGGGCCTCCATAAAGAATCTGGCCCTCTCTTCGGGCTTATATGTATTGGCATAAAAGTAACCGGGCCTGGAAAAATCCCTGGGCGGCGGGTAGTAATAAGCAGCCGGAGCAGCCTGTTCCCTGTATTTTTCGATTTCTTTGATGTCATATCCGGCCTCGGGCAGTCTTCCAAAAAAATCAGGTAGTCTCTTATCCATACGGGACAGAATTTCCCTGTAGCCATCCAGAATTTCCCGGCCTGTCTTCGGATATAGATCCTCTTTTTTCCTGACATAGTCGGCAAACTCTCTGACACTCCCGCTAAAACCGATTTTCCTTATGATATTTCTGATCTCGCTGCCAATCCTTTCTACCTCGCTCTTACCGATTTTATGGACCTCATCCGGTGAAAGATCAGTCGTTGTGTGATACCCTGCATAAAACCTGTACATGTCAGGCCCCTCAGGCAGGGCCCAGACACCTTCTTTTTCCCTGCAGCGTTTCCTATATTCCTCAATCAAATATTTATACAGTTTTATGTAAGCAGGGGTCACACTGGAGGAAATCGATTCTTTTATTGAACCCCTGATTTCTTCTTTATCCTGTATTGAAAACTCGTTTTTTATCTTCAAAACAGGTTTAAACAGGGGGTTGTCCTCAGGGGTGAATCTTGTAAAAGTCTCCACCTGTCCTGCAACATGTTCCATGACTTTATTAAAGGCCGTGATTTTATGCTTAATGCCCTGTTGCATGTTTTCAATGGCTTGATCTATAAGTAGGGGGAAGACATTCATTCTTGTAATATAATTTTCAATGTCCTTCCGCGTTTTAAAAGGGTGAAATTCAATAATCTGCGGAAAATCAATATGGGGGCCGTTTAACTGATTCAGGGGGAGATAATGTGCCTTATAGTGGTACATGAGGATATGATTATTAAGGGAATTTTTTAGAAGTTTATGATTTAATTTATTTTCCGCGGTCAGGAGAGTTTCATCGATTTTTTCTGTTTTTGCCAGAAGGTATTTGAAATAATCCGCCTGTGCGGCAACCGACTCCTCCGACAGGTCTTCAAGTGCATCGTCATAGCGGTGATCCCCGATATAAGTTGCGAACGTGGGATTATGTTTCAGGATATGTTCCCAGTAATCTTTAAGATAATTCTGCAATTCTTCATTTTTATCATTCATACTCACATGGTACTCCTGAACTTACGAAGAATGTATCTGCAAATAGTAACATTTTTTAAGAACGAATATGGAGAGATATTCACATATTAATGGAGCAGAAGGGGTAATCCTCCGGGAATGGGTGTGAAAGATTTCAACGTCTTATCCTGTCCGATCTATCGAAAATCCATCTTTTGAAATTTTTTACTATATACTTCCTCAGGGCACATGTACAAATGGATCTGGCCGCAAAAGGCTTCGCAAACTTGCAGTTTTGCAATTCGTTTTCCAGACATTCAAGAAAATCATTATCCGGGTCATACCTGGCATGGCACAGATCCTCGATTGCATAATTTACGCATGCAAAATTTTTGGAACATTCTACTTCTGCCTTCAGTTCCTCAAGTTTCTTTCTCTCAAATTCTTCCATAAGTTCCCTCCTTTAGGAGCATCAATTACAAGCAGAAGCAAGGAGTATACCAACATAGTTTAATAGAGAGAAAATACTTTAGAAACCAGGGGTTAATACAATTGTGGAACACTGTTTGTTTCTAATCCTCGAAAAAATACCTGGTGGAATAACCAAAGAGATCTGGTTAATACACCAAAATTAATATCTTCCGGCATATCAAAATTTATACTCCAGGCCTAATATCCAGTTCAGATCACTTTTCTTAACTCCAGCGGGCGGATCACTGTCACTCTCAAGGATATTGGCAAATTTCAATGCCCAACCAGAAGCTAAAGGTGAAAGCAGGCTGGCCTCGTTTCGTAATTGATATTCGCCAAAATCTTCAAGTGACGGATAGACTATGAGATAATCTGAAAAAGTAATTGGCCCGAATATCGTCAAGGTTAAATTACCTGCCAGACGTGCTGTAACCCAGTGGTCGTCTTCACCTTTATCAAGGTCTTCAGAGAAATAAGATACGCCGGATTCAAAAAGAAGAGACTTAACAATATTGTTCCAGATCTGGTAGCCTACTCCAGGACCTGCAACGGTACGCAGGTTTAAATCTTTAAACTCATCAGAAAGCAGTTCAATGCCTGAATAGCCGTACAGTTTTTTTGTGAAAAAATAGTCGTACTTAAATGCCCCGTAAGTGTTACGCGCTGATAATTCACCATCCTCCTCGGCGTAGTTGAAAAGAAAACGCAGGCTGAACCGGTGCTGCTCGGTTCTCCTGGTCGCCTCAGCACCGACAGAGGCGCTGGCCCTGTCTGTATTTCCTGACTGAAGATTGGCACCAATGGTGACACCCCCTTTCCACTTGCCGGGAGGAGCGGATGATGGCTTGTCAGTAATGATCTTCTTGATTTTTTCCACCCGGATCTTTATTGGTTCGGAGTATCCTGTTGTTAAAGTTAATATTCCATTTTCTATCCCGGTCACGGTCCCGGTTAATCTGTCGTTGTTTTCAAGGACTATCTCATCGGCAGAAACCTTGCCGGAATAAACTGAAAAGAAAATAAATAAAAGACCTGAAATCATAAAAAACCTGTTAAATGCCCTGAACATCATAGGCTCCCTT
>CAYFYW010000478.1:0-1630 GCA_964347425.1 uncultured Nitrospirales bacterium | reverse complement strand
TTCTTTGAATAATAGAGACTTTTTTTACCGTTTTCCTCTACAACAAACCCATGGCTGTAAGCAGCCGTTGAAACCATCATGCACATTACAGTGAATACAACAGTTATAAAACAAGCTTTTCTACTCATCTCTAACCCTCTTTGTTTATTAATTGCCCTTTTTATTAGTCTTCGATTCCAAAGAAAAAGCCGAGTCACCCATTCACTGCGGCAACCCGGCTGTCTTTGAAATGTATTCTGTGTTCGCTACCGATTCTGTTTCAAGGTTATCGACCGGATGAAAGGCGCATGGAGATCCCGGAGGAAAGATTCAAAGATCCGTAGCTTTCTGCCCCACCCTCGCGGGTAGTTTAGGCTTTCGGTCAATTATTTAATATTTATCACGAATTGAGAAGGAACAAAACCGTAGTTATACGTAATTACACCAATTTCTCTTCTCCCCTAATTTTTTCCATTTTTTCTCTAGCACTAACAAATAGTTACAATTCATAAAATTGATATGAGACTGCCAAATTTAAAATCCTCCTTAAATCTTAGATTTCCTTTGAATATCGCCTTTTTTCTCAAAATTCCAACAAATGTTTAAACAAAAAAATCAGATTAGTTGTAGGCCAGACCGGAATTGAACTGAAAAAAGGAGGGAGTCTATAAATTTCACAGAAGCACGGCCAGTCTTCTTTCAAAGATTGAAGATCAGGGGAAAAAATGGGTCGAAAAGTGGGAGGTAGAAGGCCATCGCTATCCTACGCAATCGATGAACACGCAGGTCAAACCATAAACGAAAAGGGCATCAAAGGTGATGCCCTTTTGAGATGCGAATTGCAGATCTTGTCCAGGTCAGAGAAAGAACCTACCGCCTTACGCTCTACTTTCCCCATTGAGGAAGCGGATCAATTCGGATTTCAAGACCCTCCAGCCCTTCCCCGCCTTGGTGGCCTTGATGCGACCATTGCGGATGTATTTGAAAAAGGTCGGCTTGGTAATTCTCAGGTATTGACAGGACTCCTCGGTCGTTAGCACCCGGTCCTCTTCGTATTCTCTCACTATCCTTCTCACCTCACTTAGGTGAAGGTAACGCGCTTGGCTTGAAAATGCATTTTTTATGCCAACACCCTAGTGATAAAAAAGTATAATAGTTCCAGCAGGTTATAAACTTAAGACCTGTCAATATATCCTCCGCTACCCTAACCTTTTTTCATAGTTTCCGCCAAAGAATAAACACTCCAACCTGGATGATGCCCCACTTCCCGAAAAAAACGGGAGGATGTTACCTCCCGTTTTTGATCATCTTCCCGCCCTTGGGATACTATGGCCAGTTTTTCTGTCCCTCCATCAGGTACTCATGGATGGAATTGGCGGCCTTCCTGCCGGCGCCCATGGCCGAAATCACGGTGGCGGAGCCGGTAACGATGTCCCCGCCGGCCCAGACACCCTTCTTGGTGGTCTTTCCCACCTCTGGATCTGCCACAATATATCCCCGCTTGTTGAGCTCCAGGCCGGGCGTTGTGGTGGGAATGAGTGGATTGGCACCCGCGCCAATGGCCACCACCGCCAGATCGCAGTCCATGCTGAACTCCGACCCCTTGATGGGAATGGGCCTCCGCCTCCCCGATTCGTCGGGTTCACCCAAT
>CAYFYW010000477.1:0-16155 GCA_964347425.1 uncultured Nitrospirales bacterium | reverse complement strand
ATGTGAATGCCCGGAAAGCTGGAGGTCAAAAAGAACTAAGGCTTCCTCGTCAATGAGAGGCCTGTGTTTGAGGAAGAGGGTGAACTTCCCATTGGAGAATGTTGACAGCAGTTCCTTTTCTGAAACATTCCTGAAAAGGCCGTAACGCTTTCCAGCGGGGTCATCCACCCCTACGATATTAATCATTCCTTCCAAAGTAACTCCCTGTCCTCTGAAGACCGTGAATCCAGACTTTTTTGTAAAATCCATAGCCTGCGTAAATCCTGCATAATACTCGTGATTTCCTGCTATGGCAAACTTTCCATACCGTGGTCTGATATCGCGGAAAAATCCTGAAAGACCCGAAAGATTATCTATCTGCCCATCGACGAGGTCTCCTGTTGAAACAAGGATATCCGGATCAGCCTCTTTTACAATCTGGAGTATTTTTTTTATTCGTTCCTCTCTGACAATAAGCCCGATATGGATATCCGAGATCTGGGCTATCTTCAATTTCCCGGGATTCTCCGGAATTTTTGATGTCCTGATTGTTATCTTCTCCAGCCTGATATTTCGTGCCTCAAAAAAGCCATAGACCGAGATTACGAGCGAGAGAGTAAGGGGTATGAAAAAAGAAACTCCGGCTGAAGGCTTTATAAAATGGGAACTTTTTCCAAGAACCAACTCTCCGGTATAAACAGAGAGACGAAAAATATCGATGGTCAGCGAGCAGGCAAAGAAAAGAAAGAGTATACCCATCCATATGTAACCAGTAAATGACACAAGGCGTGCGAAGAGATCAAAACCGTGCCTTTCTGATATACGCACAATAAAGGGAGCAAAGGTCATGGTCAGCATAAAAAGTATCAGGAGTACACTGGTAACAGTCCCGGGGGTAAGAGCAGCCCTTGCCTTTAGAAATGCGTATAAATGCATTCCGCCGTAAAGGAGGAAAAAGGTTATGAGAAAAAGATACATGTATGTTTATCTACCCTTCATAATCGCCACAATCATGATCTCGGGATTCCTTACTGCACGTCCCGACTTTCTTGATACAACCTTAAAATAAAGCATCTCTGCTATTATAATACCGTGTCTGGGGTAGTTATCAGAAAGAGCACCTATGATTATAATACACTGCGGCCTCTCTTCTTTGAAATCATGGACTCTACGGCCGGTGATTCTATTAAGAAAGATACCCTCGTCATAATTAAACCTAACCTCCTTTCACCCGCTTCACCTGACAAGGCCATTGTCACCCATCCTTTTATTATAAAGACAGCCGTTGAATATGTTCTGCAAAAGGGTGCCGTACCACAGATTTCCGACAGCCCTGCATCTGGATCCTTTGAAAAAATTCTGAAAGAAAGCGGGATAAGAGAAGCTCTTGACGGACTAAGCGTCCAGTACAGAGAATTCAGGAAGTCCGTCTCTGTCAACGTTGGTGAACCTTTTAGGAAAATTGATATAAGCGAAGACGCCGTTCATGCCGACGTTCTCATAAACCTGCCAAAACTGAAAACCCATACCCAGATGCTCCTGACCCTCGGTATAAAGAACCTTTTTGGCTGTATTGTGGGTATGAGGAAGCCGGAATGGCACCTCAGGGCCGGCGTAGACAGAGAGATGTTTGCGAAACTCCTTGTAAAGGTCTGCCAGGCTGTTAAACCGTCCGTTACTATTATCGACGGTATTTTGGCGATGGAAGGACAAGGACCTGGCAAAAGCGGAAAACCAAGAGAACTTGGTGTGCTTATGGGCAGCTGTAATGTTGCGGCACTCGATATTGCCGTATGCAGGATGCTGGGGATCGAACCTGATAAACTGCTAACAAACAAAATAGCAATCGAGCAAGGCATTGCCCATGAAGGAATACACATCAACGGAGACCTGCCTGAAATCAGGGATTTCGAGTTTCCGGAAATAACACCCCTGATTTTTGGCCCGAGAAGATTTCATGGCTTTATGCGCAGGCACCTTACCCAGAGGCCTGAATGCGATGATTCTCTATGCCAGCTGTGTGAAGAATGCTGGCAATATTGCCCTGCCGAGGCAATCACCTGCTCTCAAAAGAGAATACATTTCGATTACGACAAATGCATCAGGTGCTACTGTTGTATCGAGATATGTCCTCACGGCGCATTAAGCGCACATGAGAAATTAGCAGGAAAGATAGCGAGAAAAGTTCTAAAGACTTCCGGGTAAAGAAACATTCGAAGGGGATAGAAGACCGAATTTTTGGTGATTGGAATCTGGTTTCTTGAATCCTTGTTAGAAAGCTATCTCATCTTCTATGCTCACCATGTCAATAACCGGAATTTCAGGAGCCTTGTCTCCGAGCAATGTCCTGATAAGGGATTGTGAAATGCTCCGGTATTTAAGAGATACCGCAACTCTCAGCGGAGAAACAGCATCAGAAGGAATATGAAAAGCGTATCTTTCAATTGCATATCCTTTAGGAGGAATCCTGTGGTCAAAAAGAATCCTGTCTGCCTTGGCAATATTTAAGACCTCCCCATTGACATTGCCAAGCCGGGTGTGATACATGACTGCGTCTTCATCGATTTTGCCGTTTTCATCAAGCCCGCCTGACCTTATTATTGTTTTTCCACGGGCATCGGTTATCTTCACATCAAGCCACATCTGCCTCACTTCCGTCAGGCCGGTGGGAAGATAATGACCGGCCCCCGAATTAATAACCTTAACTTTTAACAAGTAAGACCCGTTCTTCCTGTATGAATCACTCTTTATTAACTCTAAATCTGCGGCATTCTTCAACCTCTCCACTGCCATCCGCGAATGCACCTCACTGCCGAGAATCTTTGTGACTATAGCATTTGCGCCGACAAAATAATGAGTCCAGATATGCTCCCTGTCAGGTCCTGAGTCGCATGCCTTCCCGGGGTTGTCAGGTCTTCTGGTCTTTCCCGTCGCAGGAATTCCCGGTCTCTGCCTCATGTGACAATCCTGACAGTTAACGGTTGTCACAGGGTCCCCTGTATTGTAAGGGCTGTTTTTCCATTCGTCATACGTCTGCTCAATGGGCAACCTGTTGGCAGCGTGTGAAACATTGTGGCAGAGCCCGCAGAATTCAGATTTTGTATGCAGTTCTGAATATTTCGTAGGATGAAAATCAGAGTTGGAATCTTTAAAAGGACCGAGCATGGTCGACGGATCATCCTCTCCTCCACCCGGGGCCACCTCATACTTTGCATCTCCGATATGTTTAACCTCATTTATGTTATGACACCAGTTACAGAAAATCCCCTGGGCCGGGAGTTCAGCAAGCCTGTCGTAATCATCTCCTGGAGAGGTAATGGAATAAGAGCGGAAACCAAGAGGCGTATGGCACTTGACACATGCCTTCATCTCAAGGATCTCCTCTCTCGTAACCGCCTCTTTGAAAAACAGTATTGAGGCAGCCCTCCAGACAGGGTCAATAAAGGCCTTGCTGTGCATGGAACCGTTCCACTGCTCGTATATCTCAGAGTGGCATTCGGCGCATACAGAAGGCTCTATAAACTGATTAACCCGGACTTTTTTGAAATCAAATATTTCGTGCTCCTCTATTTCCGTAATCTTCTCGAGCTCTTTCTCCGCCCGTTGTTCAGAGACGATGCGTTCTTTTATCTCTTCCCTGCCGGCTAGATATGCTGCGATTTTTTCTGCAGCTTCCTCTGAAATTACTCCATCGGCATATCCGGCCATCCTCTTTATCGTCCTTTTCCATCCATCAAGACCTTTATCCTTAATCAATGGACGCTCAAGGGAATGACATTTATCGCAGATGCTTTCAAAAAGCGCCTTACCCTCCTGCCCCGAGGCAGAAGCAATTGATACGCAAAAAATTGCAATGAATATAAAAAGAGTCTTATTCATGAAGCAACCTCCGGCTCTTACCCAGTTTTTCTTGTACGTTACATAGTGTCCAGACTCACACTTCTATCTTTAACATAAATCCAGCCTTTTGACAATAGAACCTATTAACGAACCGTTGACTTGACCCTTTGAATCGTCTAATGACTTAAGAACTACCTTGTTTGCATTGCACTGTATGACTATTAATCCATCATAATTAGGTTTCTTAAATATTATTAAATTGACAATTTTTCTATCTAATGTTATGATTTGTTGCAATTTGAGGACATTATGCTTTCCATCCCCCCTTATGAAAAATTTGAATCATATGAATTAAATAACCGTTATTCGATAAAGCCAAATCCCTTGCTGGACGTCAAGAAGGGGGGGATTTGAAGTAAGAGCGAGTAAGACGGCCGGGCTACCGAAGGATGAACTCATAGAAATTAGGCTTTTTTTATTTAACAAAATAAGGAGGGGGAGATGGAAAGGAGAGCAAAAAAGAAAATTATTTGGGACTATCTCACGTTACGCAAAACCGCAACTGGCCAATATGTACTTTTTATATTGGTGTCTCTTGCCTTGCTGATTGCCCTACCAACATCATCTGCTTCTTGGACAATTGAGCATGTAGATGTGGGGGCATAGGATGAAGGCCGATATAGCTCCATAGCTCTGGACTCATTTAATAATGCGCATATCAGTTATTATGCGGAGTGGCGTGATGCTGGCACTCTCCACTTTGGCCTTAAATATGCCACCAATGCCTCTGGCTCCTGGGTACACGATACAGTAGAGAGTTATGCATGGGTGGGCAAGTCTACATCCATAGCTATAGACTCTTCAGATGGAGTACATATTAGTTATTTTGAGCAATTAGATCCAGCGACAGGGTATCTCAAGTATGCCACGAATGCCTCTGGCTCTTGGGTTACGATGAGAGTGGACAGCATTGGCATAGTTCCTGATTTTCATCACGTTCCTACCACCTCCATAGCAATAGACTTGTTTGATAATGTACATATTAGTTATCCTGATGGATCTACCGGTGAACTAAAGTATGCTGCTTGCCCCTCTGCCATCGACTGCATGCAAGCCAGCAATTGGAGTATTGGGACAGTGGACAGCTCTGTCACTGTGGGTATTTATAATTCCATAGCAATAGACTCTTCGTTTAAGGTATACATCAGTTACTATGATGAGACTAATGATGCCCTCAAGTATGCCGCGAAAACTGCTTCTGGCACAACATGGAAATGGGCAATCCTGGACAGTGGTATTGGTGGAAGCGCGGGTTGGGGCTTTAACTCCATAGCAATAGATCGATCTGATAAGGTGCATATCAGTTACTATGACGAGATTAATGATGCCCTAAAATATGCCACAAATAGGGGCGTATCCCCCGGGACTGGAAGTTGCATAAACACTAACTGGAACTGCGAGACGGTGACAACTGCTTATGGTATGATGAACTCGATAGCAACAGACTCATTGAATAATGTACACATTAGTTATATGTCAGGTGGAGATGGTCTCCAATATGCCACAAATAGGGGCGTAACATCAGGATCTGGAACTTGCACAAACACAAACTGGAATTGCGAGGCAGTAGACAGTTCGGGAGCAATAAATGGAGCTTATAATTCCATCGCTATAGACTCGTCAAATAATGCACATATTAGTTACTTCTTTGAGTGTCAGGATTATATTGGATGTCCTGAAGATCTCAAGTATGCGACTCAACTACCAGACCTAATCGTTCAGAGTATTACTACTGATCCCCTCTCCCCAGTTGTTGGCGAGAGTGTGGATGTGACGGTGTCCCTCAAAAACATGGGGGATGGCACAGCCCGGTACTTCGTTGTGGATTTTTATAAACACAGGGATCCTTCAGATCCGCCTAGTCCTGGTGATTGGGGTGACGTCTATTGCGAGGATATTTATTGGCTAGCAGCGGGGGCAACAACGACTTGTGAGCGCATTGTCAGCTATGACGCCGCCGGCATCTTCAATATGTGGGCCCAGGTGGACACCGACCAAGAGGTGAAAGAATCCCACGAGGGCAATAACGTATTTGGCCCTCAGACTATTTCAATAGAGCGGAGAATCACCGTAACCTCACCAAACGGCGGTGAGGAATGGTGTGCAGGAGAGAGCCACGACATCACATGGACGTCGTCTGGTTTAGGCGCTAAGACTTATGTCAAAATTGAAATCAGTCGTAACAAGGGAACTACCTGGGAAACGATCATCCCCAGCACCTCGAATGATGGTTCTCATACGTGGACTGCCACTGGACCCTCTACGACCAATGCGGTCATCAGGATCTCCTCTAATAGCTATTCTTCCGTTAGTGATACAAGCAATGGCATCTTCACAATTGGCGCGCCCGGCATCCTGGTAACGTCACCTAACGGCGGTGAGACATGGTTTGTAGGAGATAGCCAGAACATTACCTGGGACTCCCGGTGTCTTACCGGCAATTCGGTATCAATCGAGATCAGCCGTGACAAGGGATCTAACTGGGAAACGATAACACCCAGCACCATAAATGATGGTTCTTATCCCTGGACTGTGACCGGACCTTCTACCACATACGCGGTCATCCGGATCAGTTCTACGAGCTATCCCGCTAGCGATACAAACGATTCATTGTTCACTATTGCCATTCGGAATCCTCAACCTGACATAAAGGCTAACGGTTCAGACGGGCCTATTACCGTATCCAGCTCCGCAATAGTCACCATAACCGTTGAGCTCAACGCCGGAAGTCACATCGGTGAAAATGCAGATTGGTGGGCAGTGGATGATACACCTTTTGATCCACCTTGGTTCTACTATCACCTTGCTAGCACAACATGGAGACCTGGTTTTGTTGTCACCTATCAAGGGCCATTATTTGACCTGAGTCCTTTTGAGGTATGGAATGATACTTTATCACCCGGCACATATACGATCTACTTCGGCGTTGACATGAATATGAACGGTCTGCTGGATATGGACCAGGTTTATTATGACCATGTGGTAGTCAATGTAACTCCTTAGACCAAAAAAACAGGAGATGCACTGCCAGATTCGAATTTAGTTCAGCCTGTGCCGAGTCTTAGTAGGAGAGCATGTTTGCAAGCCTGAACCTACTACGGCGGGAACAACAAATTATGTGGGACAGAAGCGGGGACGTTGTTTTACCCATTTGATTATTTCCTCGCCCATTGCCTCGATCGTGGCCTGTTTGGGAATTATATGCACTGCCAGTCCCGCTTTTTCCACTTCTTTTGCAGTAACAGGGCCTATGACAGCAATTGCAACGTCTTTTAAGAGATCCTGCACATCATTGTCCATTATTGCCATGAAATTATTAAAAGTTGCCGCACTCGTGAATGTGGCAATAGAGATTTTCCCTTCCCTTAAAAACCTTTTTAATCTCTTCCCGTGAACATCGGGTTTTACCGCCCTGTATGCGGCGACTACATCTATCTCTCCACCGAGTTCTCTTATTCGTTCAGGTAAGATTTCCCGTGCAACCTCTGCCCGGGGAAGCAGAAACCGCTTGCTTCTAAGTCTGCGTTCTGGTCTCTGCCTGCCGCGTTGCGAAGCTTTTCGGGCGGGTCTCTCTTCTGATGTGATAGCCTTAATCAACCCTTCTGCATTAAACTCATCAGGGATTAAATCCACTTTTATTCCGTATTTTTTGATTTCTGCTGCCGTCTTTGAACCAACAGCGCATATTTTTATACCTTTTAAATCCCTGATGTCTCTATCTCTCTCTAAAAACCGCTTAAAGAAAAAGTTCACGCCGTTTATGCTCGTAAGAATCAGCCAGTCATACGAGTCAATCCTGTCTATGGCTCTGTCAAGCTCTTCCCATGAATCAGGTGGAACAACCACAATAGTAGGAAACTCTATTATTTCAGCTCCAAGTTCTTCCAATGGCTCAAATCCGCCTGAGTGCTCTCGTGTAACAAGAATCCTCTGACCGAACAGAGGTTTTTCTTCATACCACCTGAGACGACTTCTCAGCTTTACCACATCCCCAACCACCATAACTGCAGGAGGCTTTATATCTTTTTCCTTAACCAGGTGGGAAACGTTTCTCAGATTACTGACGAGTGCTGTCTGGTCAGGCCTTGTGCCCCATCTTATTACGGCAACAGGTGTTTCAGGATCTCTGCCGTTTTTAATGAGTTTTTCACTGAGAAGTGCAATGTTTTTTACCGTCATAAGAAAGACTATTGTTCCAACCCCTGTAGCAAGTTTTGCAAAGTCAATTGAACTATCCTGCTTTTCAACATCCTCATAACCGGGGACAACTGCAAATGAAGATGAATAATGCCTGTGGGTAAGAGGGATACCTGCATAAGCAGGCGCTGCGACGGCCGAGCTTATACCGGGTACAATCTCAAACTCTATACCTTCTTCTGACAGGGCTATCGCCTCTTCACCTCCCCTGCCAAATACAAAAGGGTCTCCTCCTTTTAACCGGCAGACAATTTTACCTTGCTTCGCCTTCTCTATAAGAACACGGTTTATCTCATCCTGTGTCATGGTATGCTGGCCGCCGCGCTTTCCGGCATAAATAAATTCTGCCTCATGGTTTATGTAATTCAAAACCTGGGCGTTTAGATGGAAATCATAGACAACCACCTCTGCCCTCTGGAGACACCTGAGGCCTTTCACAGTAAGAAGGCCTATATCACCAGGGCCTGCACCAACTATGTAAACTTTGCCTTTCATTAAACTATCGAACTTTCACGATGTTTATATATGATCTCTCCTGTCCAAAACAATCGTAATCGGGGACGCTGGTCGATGACCTGTAGAGATGCCAGATAAACATAACTACACCCCTAGCAATCTGCTATCTCCATCCTGAAATCCAGCGATTCACTGTGTTTATGAGGTGTTCTGCCTCCGTAAATGCTTTGTTGTGGACAAGCATGATATACGATTAAATAATAACACAAGAGAAAAAATCTTGGTGGAAGTCTGCTCCGCTACAGTAGCCGCGCGGCTTCGAAGGCCGGAAGCATTGTTAAGGAGGATGGATTTTGTCCCTGCCTGACGGCAGTCGGGTTTGGTGCTTCGGTATTATTAGCAAATCAGGGCAAATTCGCAAATAACATAAAGACTTGCCAATCAATTAAACTATATGTTATCGTTTTAGTTGAGAAGATGAAATTTTATCATCCATCCACATCATATATAGAATATTACATAGACTATATATAGAGAAATCTAAATGATATAAATTCTAAGTTCACATCCTTAAACCCCTAATAATCACAAGAGATCATTGATATTCTCATTTTGCAGGATGTAAACTTATTTTACGGAGTTAATGATGGCAAAATCATGCTGTGATGTAAGAGAAGAAAGGATAAAACAGTATCAGCTCGATGAGTGGAAAGTAAAGGAAGCTGAGCTCAAGACTTTCAAACCAGATGACCTGTTACATTCTCCCCGGTATATTAAAAAGAAAAAAGACGGCATATATCTCCTTATAGATCCTGAATCACCAAACTGGATAAGTGTGAACCACACCGGTGCAGAAGTCCTCAAACTCTGTAACAGTAAAAATACGCTCTCAGACATCCAGAATGCAATAGCTAAAAAATACAATGTATCTGACAGAGGCCGGCTTAGCCGGGAGATCACAGAGTTTGCCAGTGCAGCCGGATTGCTGGAGTTTGTCTCCAATACCCCTTTTGTAAGACCTGAATATACAGGCAGAAGCAGGGCAATTGCACCTTATAAGCTGGAAGAGCTCTGGATATATACCACCCTGGCGTGCAATCTCAGATGCAAGCACTGTCTGGTAAATGCAGGGAAAGTGCTTAAAGAGGAACTATCAACAGAAGAGATAATAAAATTAGTAGACGAAGCCGCAGAGTTAGGGGTTAAGCGGTTCTATATTACAGGCGGAGAACCGTTTATGAAAGATGCAATCTTCGAGCTGATACGGTACATTACAAAAAAGAAAAATTCAGAGCTTATAATCCTTACAAATGCCACCCTTTTTGATGATAAGAAAATATCAGCTTTAGAAAAGCTGAAAAGTCCCAAATTAATAATGCAAGTGAGTTTAGAGGGACCAAACGCAGAGGTCCACGATAAGCTGCGCGGGAAAGGAAGTTTTGACAAGGCATTAGAGGGTATCGAAAAACTGATCGGTATCGGAATAATACCCATTGTCTCGACAGCCATGAATAAATTCAATGAAAAAAAGATCATAGAGACCTCGCGACTCCTGTCCAGGCTTGGGGTCAAAGAACACAATATTCTCTGGATGCATGCAAAGGGCCGTGGTGCGAATAACGTAAATGAATTATTTGTGCCTTCTGAGAAGATTTCCCCGATAATGAAAAAGCTCCGGAAAGTCTATAAAGAGCAGGAGATTATTTTGGATAACGTCGAATCATTGAAAGTGCGGATGAGAGCCAAGAGAGGAAGGAAAAATGACCTCTGCAATAACTGTTATGAAAAAATCTGTGTGAACGCAGATGGTCATGTCTATCCCTGTGCGTCTCTTAACGGCGACAGGCATTTTGACGCAGGTTCTATACGAGAAAACTCCTTGAAGGATATATGGTTATATTCAAAAGTTATGACAAAGGGAAGGGAAAACACCGTTCAGAAAAAAACCGGATGCAGTTCCTGCGAACTCAAGTTTTTCTGCGGCGGCGGGTGCACATCTCACAGTTATTATGCAAGCGGGGTTGATACAGGCAGGGTTTCTATAAAGGCGCGAGATCCATATTGTTCAACATACAGGACACTATTTGGAGACATCTTGTGGGAGCTGGCATCAGATGGGGTAACGCCGCAGGGTAACGGGCAAACGTATAGTGCCCCGCTCATCTATAACGCTATGGACGCAAAACTCCCTGCACACTTGGGCAGCGGTATTAAGTCGGTGGACAACAATTTTGATGTTGGATGTTACCATTGTTCATGTGTGCTTTCAGTAGATGTCGAAGATGATGAAGACGTGTGTAAGCCCGAGATTAAGGGGCATGTCACAAAGACTGTGAAGAAAAAATTTTCAAAAGCAGCTCATAACGCCGTTGCAGATTATTACTGCCCTACAGGCTACGACCCTAAAGATCTGGAACATATCCCGAACGAGGTCCTTGAAGTATCTTACGGATGCGGAAATCCTGCAGCTTTAGCCGGCATAAAAGAGGGGGAGACTATTGTTGACCTGGGCTCGGGCGGCGGTATTGACTGCTTTATTGCCGCTAAAAAACTCGGCAGACACGGAAAAGTGATAGGAATAGATATGACCGATGAAATGGTAGAAAAGGCAGCAGTAAATGCCCGAAAAGTTGGAGAGTCTCTGGGGTACAATGTAGTCGAGTTTAAAAAAGGGAACATCATGGATCTGCCGGTTGATGACAATTCAGTCGACCTCGTAATATCCAACTGTGTTATCAATTTGACCGAGGACAAAACAAAGGTTTTTGAAGAGTTATTCAGGATATTGAAACCTGGCGGCAGGTTTATCATTTCTGATATTGTTTCGAACAAACCCGTCCCGGGCTACATGAAAAGGGACAAGGAACTGTGGAGTGCCTGTTTGTCAGGAGCATTGACGGATAAGAGGTTTAAAGAGGCAGCGGAAAATGCCGGTTTTCCCGGAGCCGAATTGACGAAAAATTACCTCTATAAGAAAGTAGATTATGTGACATTTTATTCTGTTACATTAAAAGGCACCAAGCCGCAGCCCGGGAACGTTACGTGCGGCTGTTGTGAATGAAAAATAGAGATAAAAATTTAATAAAAATGTAAGGGGAAGTCGCTATGAAAGTCACTTTAGTCAATTCACAGGTATTAGACGGTAACAACGTTGTTCCGCCGTTGGGACTGATGTATATCGCTGCTGTCCTGGAGAAGGCAGGGCATAAAATTCAGCTCTATGATGCAGACCCTCAATATCACGACTCCATTGTTAAGGAGATAAAAGAATTTGAACCTGATTTGATAGGATTGAGTTTCTTAACGGTAGGATACCAGAGGGCATTTAACCTGATGAAAAAATTGAAGGAAGAACTGCCTGATGTAACATGCTGTTCCGGCGGTGTTCATACAACGGTTAAGCCCAGAGAGACAATGGATGAGTTTGAGCTTGATTTCATAGTGGTTGGAGAAGGTGAAAACACGATCGTTGAGGTATGCGAGAAACTGCAGAATAATGAAAGCCTTGCAGGCGTCAAAGGCGTCATGTACCGTGAGAATGGGGGAATTGTAGACAACGGCAGACGGGACATGATAAAAGACCTGGACACCATCCCGTTTCCTGCCAGGCACTTAATTGATATGAGTCCTTATCTCATGCCCCCCGGCATTATAAGGGGTTTTGCCACTCAAAACCAGACAACAATTGTTACAAGCAGGGGCTGCCCGTTTAAATGCATATACTGCGGCAGTCATAATATTTTTGGAAGACGAACCAGAAGGCGCTCTGTAAAAAATGTTATTGATGAAATAGAGCACCTCTACAATACATATGGCATAAAGGGCATTTATTATTGTGACGATACCTTTACTCTTAGCCCCAGATGGGTCAAGGAATACTGTAATGAGCTAAAACGGAGAAAACTTGACATTAAATGGGCCGGTCAGTCAAGGGTAGACCAGACAGATGAGGATCTGATGGCATTAATGAAGGATTCAGGCCTTGTGCAGCTTGATTTCGGGGTCGAAAGCGGCTCCGAGAAAATCCTCAGGGTACTCGGCAAAGGAGGAGCCGGCGACAGGACAGACCAGATTAAGAACTCTTTTAAACTCTGCGAGAAACTGGATATAAGGACGCTTGCAACTTTTATAATAGGAAATCCTGAAGAGACCAGAGATGACATCGAGCAGAGCTTTAATGTGGCAAAGGAGATCAAGGCTGATTACACCGCATTTTATTTCCTCACCCCTTATCCGGGGACAGATATATACGAGATGCCTATTAAAAACGGATGGCTTGATCCGAATCTGCCTTTTTCAGAGATATGGGCGCACAGACAGCCAGAGCTTCCCTTAATGGCTATAACGTTTGGGAAAGAAGAACTCAGAGATATCCGCAGGCATCTCCAGAACCACTTCTTTAGAAGGAATTATCTCAGGCGTTCGGGTAATATAAGCTTCTACTCCATCTTATTCACCATCCTGTTCAGACATCCGAAGGTATTCCTGGATGCCCTGGGGAAATGTGTTAGAACACGAAGGATAGATTATATCGTTGAGACCCTCAACGCAGAATACTGGCGCATGAAGAAGTATGAAGGAATATGATATTTTGAAAAGTCATTAAGTCATTCAGTTATTAAGTTATTTAAAACCAATTACTCAATGACTCAGTAACTCAATGACGTGTTTTTTTATATCCCCTTGACCGGCATGGGGGTAAAGGTCAGAATAAAAATAATAAAACACAGCCAGCCTATAAACTTTCTTTTCCTGTCAAGTTGTATTTCCGGATAAACTACCGGTGGATGTCTGTAACCGAGTAAAATCATCAAAAACGCCCAGATTAGCCAGACCGGCCAGTAGAAAATCCCCATAACAATGAGAGTCGGTAATGTTCCCATAGATATCCAGCGATGTCTTTCTCCAAAAAGTGCATACGTAATATGACCTCCATCGAGCTGGCCAATTGGGAGCAGGTTAAGCGATGTCACCAAAAGACCGACCCATCCTGCAAAGGCAACAGGGTGAAGCACTATGTCATATTTGTCGGGTTCGATATTCAAAATTATTTCAGAAAGCAGATCAAACAGTATCGAGCTTCCAAGAAATATTCCTTCCTGCAAATCTTCCAGAGACCTGACTTCAGAATAGCCAAGCCCGACAATTACAGCGATAATCGAAACTATGAAACCACCTATTGGACCTGACGCACCGATGTCTATGAGCGCTCTTCTGTCAAATATGGGAGGCTGCATCTTTATTACGGCTCCAAACGTACCTATTATTGTTGGGGCAGGGATAAAATAGGGGAGAGTAGCAGATACATTATGCCTGCGCGACATATAATAATGTAACAACTCGTGTGTCAGGAGGACAATCAGAAGGGTTAGAGCGAACGGTAATCCAAGATAGATGTTTTCTGGATTAAGCCATGGTACCACACCCTCAAGAAGTGCTCCTGCAAAAAGCATGGTCATAAAGGTCAGAATGAAAAGCAGGACATGAAGACGAGTTAGTTTATGTGCCATCTTGAATCTTTTTATATCTGAACACAAGCCTGTAAATTACAAAGTAACTAAGTATACCGGCGATAGCGCCAACAGCCAAACAACCTACTACAAACGGCAGGACAAGGGGGGTCAGTTTATTGATCAAATACATAAAAGTCATGCTTTCCCACTCTATTTGCGGCAGAATTCGTCTCATGCCAACAAGTCTGGCTCCAATCCACAGGCTGAAAGAATATATAGGGATTATAGTCCAGGGGTTGGTAATGTACACTCCAACAACAGCAACAAACCTGTTTAAACCCAGGAACCATGCTATAAAAAAAGCGCTCAAGGTATGAATACCCAACAAGGGTGATATACCCATAAAGACGCCGATGGCAAATGCCATGGCAATTCGATGCGGCGTGTCTTTTACGTGGAAAATCTGTCTGAATTTATCTCTAAAAACCATACTCTTCAAAAAAGTTAAAGGGTTAGGGTTAGGGTAAGGAAGCCCGTTTCGTTTAGGGTCTGACGGTTAAGTAAAAAACCGAATAACCTAACCTTTTCATACGATACTGGCCGCGTAACCCTAACCGTAACGTTCATTAACCGATTTATCATTTAAAGTGTTTGTACCCTTCTGGTTTAAAAGGGATCTTTCTCCCCCTTGTATCTATAAGAAATCGGCCTTTCTTAACTATCTCACCTATTCTGAAGGCTTTTGTTTTTACGTCTGATGGGGCGGTAAATAATAAAACATAGTCCTCTCCGCCTTTCAATGCAAATGTAAAAGGATCTGTACCAATATCTTTGGCAATATTCGCAAGTCCCCTGGATATGGGAATCTTATCCTTATAGATCACAACACCCACCTTACTCTCATCACATATATGGCTCAGGTCCATAAGAAGCCCGTCACTCACGTCAATCATGGATGTTACGCCAGAGGTGTTTTTTAATGGTCGGGGGTCAGGCATTAAGTGCCTTTTTAAAAGGGGAAAAACCTCTTGAAAAGAAAACCTTGAATTGCCAATTTTGAAATTTGTCATTGGAGATTTGCAATTTTGAGTCTTAATTGGTATCTTCCTGCCTATTCTCTTCAGAAGCATAAGTCCCATGGCCGAATCACCCATTGTGTCTGTCACAAAGACACCATCTCCATCTCTGGCACCGGAACGTGAAATAATACTATCGGAGTCCCCGATAAGTAAACCGCTCAACACAAGACCATGTCTTGACGCGCAGGTATCCCCGCCTATGACAGCTATCCTGAATTTCCTGGCGATTCTGCTTAACCCCGAATAAAGTTCATTTACACTCCCGGCGTTATATGTCCTCGGAATTCCAAGATTCAAAAGAAAATATCTTGGCGTTCCACCCATGGCAAATATATCGCTTATGTTTATTGCCAGAATCTTATAACCCAATTGATAATATGTTGTGAATGAAGGGTCGAAATGTATTCCCTCGAGCATCATATCAGAGGTGACGAGTGTCGTCCTGACTGAAAGCTTCAAAGCAGCCGCATCATCACCAATGCCTTTGAGGATTTCCGGTGAAGTATATACATACTTGGTTCGCAAACTCTTTATAAGATTAAACTCGCCAAGTTCTGAAAGTCGCATTATTCTTAGTCTCGCAGATGACCACAGATTTTTCACAGATTAACACAGGCTTTTTAAAGTGCGAGTGGAAAGTGGAGGGTGCTTCCGGCCTTCGGAGCCGCGGCTATTAAGGCAAAGCGGGCACTGTGGAGGATGGGCTCGCTTCTTGCCCGTCCTGTTGTTCCGACACTTCGGGACCTGACAGGGCTATTTTTTCTCTCTACTTTCTGCTCGCTACTCTCTACTTCAGGTGTCTATGATTATCTTTGTTTTATGGAGTTCTTTTTAATGGCCTTTTTCAAGACATCACCCATATTATCCGCAAATAAAAATTCCATATCCTTTTTGATATACTTCGGTATATCTTCCAGATCCTTCTTATTTCTTTTTGGAATAATTATTTTTCCGATTCCCATTCTCTTTGCTGCCAGGGTCTTTTCTTTTAATCCCCCGATCTGAAGCACTCTTCCGCGCAGAGTAACCTCACCTGTCATCGCAATGCTTTTTTTAACGGGTTTACCTGTAAAAACAGACGCGATCGCCGT
>CAYFYW010000476.1:0-1899 GCA_964347425.1 uncultured Nitrospirales bacterium | reverse complement strand
AAGGCGGTTTTCCACAGAAACTGGCCTTATGCATGGGAGGTCTCTAACAATCCTGAACGCTCTACCATTGCCGGCAAGGTTGGCATTACAAGGCTCCCGCATTTCCCTGGGGGCAGGAGCTTTTCCGCTCTGGGAGGATGGCAGCTCGGTATCAGCAGCCACACTAAAAACAAGGAAGCTGCCTGGACATTCGTAAAGTTTCTCTCGAGTAAAAGGATTCAGAAGCTCCTTGCGTTGAGGGCAGGAAGGGCGCCGACCAGAAAGGCACTTTACGATGACGTGGATATCCTGAAGGCATATCCACATTTCGCTGATATGAAAGACGTCTTTTTAACTGCACATCCCCGTCCGAGAACTCCTGTTTATCCTGCTGTTTCCAATGTCCTTCAGCGTTATTTCAGCAGGGCAATTTCGAGTCCGACCTCCAATATAGAAAGCGAGGCTCAGCTGGCGTCTCAGGAGATAGATAAGATTCTTGCTTTAACAAATCAATAGGCATCCAGACCCCTTGAATCCGTTTAATTGTCACAATGAAGTTATCTTTACTGACTAGAGAGAAAATATTTGCCGTATCCTTACTAACTCCATGCTTTTTATTTGTTATTGTCCTGGCTTTCTATCCGATCCTTTTTTCCTTCTATCTCAGCCTTCATAAAATAATACTGGGCATTCCGGCTATTGGACAACCTTTCGCGGGATTCGAAAACTACAGGGAACTAATCCGCGACAGGGTGGCAATACATTCGTTAATAAACACGTTCATTTTCGTGTTCGCTTCAACCTTTCTTGAGATATTTTTCGGCCTGATAATTGCACTTGTGATTAATAAACATTTCAGGGCAAGAGGCCTGGTGAGGGCTGCAATACTTGTCCCGTGGGCTATCCCAACTGTTGTTTCATCGCAGATGTGGAGGTTTATATTCAATGACAACTACGGCCTTTTAAACTACATGCTGTTTGGCTCCGCTACTTCAAGCTACATGCCATGGCTTGCGCATCCAGCAAGTGCTTTTGCGGCCATAGTGGTTGCCGACGTCTGGAAGACCTCGTCTTTTGCCGGTCTGCTTATTTTAGCAGGCCTGCAAACCATCCCTGATGAATTATATGAAGCGGCAAAAATAGACGGTGCAAGTTCGTGGCAGCAGTTTAAAAAAATAACCCTGCCGCTTCTAAAGACCGCTATACTGATTGCCCTTCTCTTCAGAACAATGGATGCATTCAGGGTCTTTGACCTAGTTTTTGTCATGACCCAGGGAGGACCTGCTGACTCTACAAATGTTCTCCAATTCTACGGGTATAAGAAGATCTTTGCAGAGGGACTTATGGGATACGGCTCCACAATCTCGGTATTTGTCTTCCTGATATCTTTCGTGGTATCCATGTTCTACATAAGGGTGATAGGGATGCGTTTATTTGAGGAAAAGGGATGATAAGCTTCCAAACAAATGTGAGATAGTTTCGGTCAACGGGATTTTGCAATTGTGATCAATCCGGAATTTGCAGATATAAGTTTGAAAATATGAACAGGTTCTTTTTTTATACAACAACTTTTGCAGTGGTTTTTATGAGCCTTTTGCCATTTGCCTGGTTTGTAAACACCTCCCTTAAGACTCCGGTAGAGGTTACGGCAATACCACCGTTACTTGTTCCGTCAGGCACGCTACATTCCTATCAGTCCGCCATTGAAGAGTATAACCTTCTGCACTACGTCAAAAACAGCGTAATAATAGCAGGTTCAACCACATTTCTTACCCTTCTGATCTCTATATTCGCAGGTTATGCTCTGGCACGTCTGAGGCTGAAATATAAAGGGGTAATCATGGGGAGTCTGCTCATCGTCTCCATGTTTCCGCAGATATCCATAGCAGGGCCTGTCTGGAGGATTCTGCAGGCATTGGG
>CAYFYW010000475.1:0-7428 GCA_964347425.1 uncultured Nitrospirales bacterium | reverse complement strand
CGCTTCGACCTGTAAAAATATTCTTATAAAATTAGTGTGGATTCGTGTTAATCCTCGGCTAAATAATTATAAAAAAATAGTGCTCTGGCGAATTATTGACGACACACCTCAAAGTGCTTTCTGCAACATGGCACTTGATGAGGCAATATCAGAATCTGTCAGGAGAAGATTCTCACCCCCTACCCTGAGATTGTATCAATGGTTAACACCATCAATAAGCATCGGATATTTTCAGAAGGCCCTGGATATTAACCCTGAATACTGTAAAAAAAGAAATTATCCCTTTGTAAGAAGGATTACAGGCGGCACTGCAATCTTACATAACTCCGAGCTCACCTACAGTTTCTCTGCACATAATGGCCTTGAACCCTTCAAAGGAGGTCTCCTTAAAAACTACATGGTTATAAGCAATGCCCTCGTTCAAGCCCTTAAATTTATGAATATTGACGCACGGATTTCCTTATCAAGAAACAAAAGACAGAGAAATCCCCTTTGTTTTAAAGCTACCAGCTATGGTGAGATCACTATAGAGGGCCAAAAAGTAATTGGAAGCGCACAAAGGCGGTTTGACAACGGATTTCTGCAGCAAGGCTCCATACCGATGAGTCTGGATGTTGAGGAGCTGGACAGGGTCTTAAGCCGGCATAATAATGATTCGGGTTTCCCCGAAATAGGCTGCATAAAAAAATTTGCCACAACAGCGTGTGTTCATGACCTGAGAAGGGCAGTAAGACATGCTTTTGAAAATATTTTCAATATAAGACTCATCCCGGATGGCTTAACAGATTTTGAGTCGAATCTTGCAAAAACACTGGAAAAAGAAAAGTACTCAACAAAGGATTGGAATTTCAGAAGATAATTAGATATCGTACGAAAGCGAAGTGTCGCCATAAGCAGGGGGGCTTATATTTTTGATATAGTAGATAAGCAGGGAGGCCCACATCAGCACGCCCAGGTAGCTCTGCACGACAAAGGACAGTATTCGGTAAGGGATACCGAGTATAAGCCCTGTAAGGGGAACCGCGCTGAGCGACGCTCCTAATATAACGAGTAAAAGATTTGCCGCTGTTACGCCGATAACCAGGATAATATAAAAAAGAAAAGCAAAGGGCTTATTTTTTACAAAATTCCATGCATTTTTAAAAGAATCAATAACCCCCTTCTCCTTTACTGCCAGGGCCAGCGAGGCATAAACTGTAAAAATAAGACACGCCAGAGTTCCAATTACGCTGAAAAAAATAATAAGCAGGCCCAGAAAGTAGGTAATAAATACTGAAAACGCTGTCCCCGAGTCCCTGTATGCGAGCAGAACGTAGATAACAACGGCAGTAAATATGCCGAAAATAAAAACAAAAGCAGAAACAAACAGAAGAGCAATGGAAAATAACCAGAGGAGCGGGAAAAACAACTTCTTTGCTTCTTCAAAAAAAGATGAAAAACTGAATTTATATTGCATATTTAATGCAGCATTTCTTAAAACCCCCAACGTACCACCAAAGATATAAAGTATGAGAACAGAGACAACGGTTAGATACAAGATGAAGGATATAAACACAAGCATAACCAACCCTATATATTTCGACAGGATTGATGACGGGTTTTCAACCAGTTCCGGCAATAAATATTTTACTTGTGCCAGGTCTATACCCAGCATGGCAATAGCTATAAAAACAGGAATTCCAATGAATAAGAACAGGCCGAGGAGATTAATGAGTACTACTGCCATCTTGAGCAGTATCACCTGCCAGTTCCTGTTAGTAAGGTGGAAGCCTTCTCGAATACATTCAAGAATCATCTAAACAGGCAGACAACGAATCTCTTCACGCATCTACCAGACATCTCCCGTCAAAACCGTTTTCTTTAATACCAAGCAGGGATATAATTGTAGGGCCTAAGTCTACTATATTAATATCCCTTTGTTTTACGTCCCTGTTTATATAAAAAACGGCGTTGTCCCACGTGTGACCACCAGTGAGAAAACCTGTGCCTGATATGTGAGGTTTATTAATTGCACCTTTTAAGTCATATCCTTCATGTGGCAGCGCCACAAGGTCAGGGGCATTATTGAAAACACTGCCGTTGTAGAGATCTTCTTTAAACATAACTGTCTTTACGACTTTATCACCATCAACAGAGAGCGATAGCAGTTCTTCTTTCAGTTTTTGCCGTAAACTTTCATACTCAGACTCATGAACGCTTCCTCGTGGATATTTTTCCTTCATGTGGATATAAAATCGTGCAGGGTCAAGAACAAAAATTTTGCTCTCACCAAGCATATCTTCAAATGTCTCGGGAATTTCCCTGCCGAACTTTAAATATCCTTTCTCTTTAAGCCATGTATTCAGGTATACCTCTTTTTTTATCGTTGTAAAGCCGTGGTCAGAGACCATAACAAAGGGTACTTCATCTCCTGTTCTGCTGTACAAGTCCCAAATAAATTCATCGAGTTTCTTATAAAAATCGAAAAAAAAAGCATGCTGAGGATGATTTTTTTCATGGAGAGCATTCCAGAGGTAATGATGCAATCGGTCCGTCTCGGTTATGACCCCGAGAAAGAAATCCCAGTCCTGATTGTCCAGAAAGTGCAGGATCGCCTTCTGCCTTGTGCTGAACGTCGCCTCAATGTCCCGAGCGAGGGCATCTGATGATTCCTTTGCCTTTTGCGTATCAACGTCTATTTTATACCCTATGCTATTCAGGTACTCATAAGCGCTTTCGGGATAGGTTGCTTTTTTAAGATCAAGGGCTACAAATCCTGCAGTAAGAATTCCATTTAATGCCCTTGCGGGATAGGTTGAGGGAACATTTAAAATAATGCTTTTCCTATTATTCCTGCCCGCTATATCCCATAAGGTATCACTTCTTATATCGCCGGAATTTGGAAATCGCCACTTGTATGTCCCTTTCTGAAATTCGGTAAATCCGTAGACCCCGTGCCTGCCGGGATTAACTCCGGTCATAAAGGTGCTCCATGAGGTGGAAGACACCTCAGGTATGGAAGCGGTCATAGAAGTGAAGGTTCCTTTTTTAACAAGGCCTGCAAGGTTAGGCATGAGGCCTTCGTTTATAAATCGGTTGAGGAGACTGTAAGGAACGCCATCAATTCCAAGGACAAAGACTTGCTGTTTTTTTCTCTTTCGTGTAAACCTGTTAGCCAGAGACTCAAACATCACATGTATCCAAGAGATCTCAGCTGGTCCATAACCTCCTCTTTGCTCTGTCCACGTCCAGCCCTTTCTGTTGTGTTCTCCAGATCCTGTTCCCATGCAGGGATGTCTGAGTTCTTAAATGTAGTTCCTTTTGCACCCAGTGAGCGGTAGCCATATTTGTACAAGACGCAGAAAGGAATCCTGTATTTATGTATGGTATTCCAGATATCGCGCTCCATGAAGTGCAAAATTGCCTGTATTCTTGTATGGGGAGGTTCGGTCCTGGGACTGAAGTATGTTTCATCCTTTCTCGCTGTTTGTTCGTCCCATCGAATTGCGGTCGAGACTGCCTGAATATTATTGCTTTCAATAAATACATTCATGGCAACTGTCTTCATAAGATGATTACCCACAAAGGATTCAGGCTCAAAAGGAAACTCTTCTTCATCAAATTCCAGCTTGTTAATTTCACTCCTGTTGCGCTCATTAAGACTGCTGACCTTTATCATATCTCCCATATTTTTTGCCTTATCGCTTACGTCCGTATTCTTGGCGACTTCAACGTCCAGATTCCATTCCTTTTTCAGCTTATTGACGATATCCCAGATCTCATCGAACACATGGCCTTCATCAATAAACATACATCTCGGCATCTGAATAGACATCTCCTTACAGGTTTCCCTGAACAGCCACGTCAATGTTGTGCTGTCCTTGCCACCGGTCCACGCTATCACCAGTTTATCTGTGCCATACTTTTCTATTGCCTCCCTGATTATTTTCTTGGAGTGGGCAATCTTTTCCTCAATATTCAATGACATCAGTTTCTCCCTTTCGTCCTGTGCCATTTCTCCTCCTCTAATTATTAATTTCACTTAATATAGCATATTTTTATTTTCTTTTTTTGAAATTCTACGGTAAAAAATTTTAGCTCTTTAGGTCTGTCCAAAATACAATTATGCTCTTATTGGGCATACCCGTATCCCCAATCGAGTTGAGGACATGCTTTGATATGGGGAAGGAATGACAATCAGTTATTGGACAGCAATGGGTTCTTCAGTAAGAAAGTTGAATGATACAAATATTATGAAGTTCTTACTTCAAACCTCATCGAAAATACATGTCACGTCTTGTGCTTGAGGACCTTTATGGCTTATAACAACTATGAACTCCACTCGACCGCCTATCTTTAATTCGCAATAGTCTTTATCACGAATGGCACTATAATGTACGAAAATGTCTCCTCCCTCGTCACGTGTGATAAAGCCATAACCTTTATTGTCGTCAAAATACTTAACGTAACCGGTTTCACGATCTGTTATCACTCTTGCTGAACCCCCGTTCTTTTCGAATAAATTATGAAGAGAGGTCTGATTAACCCGACGAAATGTATTTATTGCAGATGAAAACGACTCGATATTGCCTGCTGCCTATTTTTATCCTTTTGAGATAACGGATTTTTTCACTCTCTTACAAGGACTTATTAAATTAATTAACATACTTCACTTGCTGTTTCAATATATTTATAACAGTATCAATTTTTTTTAATATGCCTATATAGTATTTTTTAAACGGTACTATAATTTTCCTTATCTTCCTTTTCCTCAATAAAATTTGTAACTGTTTAGTTACAGACTCACACAGATTCTGATTAATCTGTGCCATCTGCATAATCCGTGGATTCTATTAGGTCTGGTAAATCTGTGTTTGTCCGTCTGCAATCCGTGGGGTAGAATGACTGAATAGTTAATAAAATTTTAGTATTTTGATAGAATTTGAGGGTTTATGAAGATTTGTGTTGTATATGTAAGTACGCTAAACCACTGTTTATTTTTAGAGACTTGGGGCGGATTGGATACGAGGGTAATAAGCAACTAAACGGAAGGAGAGCCTGTGTTTATATTTCGCGGGTAAAATCCATATATAATTCTTGATTTTTTATAGAGACTTCCTGTTCAATTTTTTCTATATCTCCTAAGTAAGGCGTGCGGATACCGTGATAATCTACGAGGTCTCCCACTGCCTGAAAAGCAATTCCCAGTCTGGAAAGGAGAATATACAGACCTTTGGTCATAACTGCATACCAATGTGTTATACGTTTCCTCTTGCTATGTTGATAAATTGCTTTGAACAGACATTCAGCAGCCTCGTGTTTTTGCCGTCTATCCTGCATAGCGCTCTTCCCCTCTAGTGCTCCCTGCCTATATCTATCATGAGATCTCCTGCGATAGACAGCACCTGTATTATGAAATGAGCCTATGCTCCGTCTTTCTTCATCAGGTCCATATATGTATCTATCTTCAGCCCTGCTTCTGTACTCCTTGCTTATAACAAGTCGTGAAATCTCAGATAAACTCTTCCGCTCAAGCTCATTTTTATTTTCATTTATCTGGCAATACCTTTCAATCGGGAACCCTTCAGGTGAATTTAATATCAAACGTATCGACCCGGCGAGTTTACCTGCACTGTCTTTAAGCGCAAAATGGTCGGAATATTTATCAAATACATCTGTCTCGATTCCATCAGGATATTTATCCGGATTTTCAAAACCCCACTCTCTGCAATAGACCTTATATCGTAATTTATAGACATCTCTTAACCCTTTTTCATCCGATACTTTTTCGACAATAAATCCCATCAATAAAATTTCAATTCAGTTTACGCCAGTATTAATGCGTTTACAAAACATCAATTTAGCCTTATGGTAAATATCCGAAGCAAAAAATGCCTGCCACAAAAAAACCTATCAAGACTCTAACTGTTTTATATAATAAAGTATACAAGCATTAATTCGCAACAATAAGATTACAGCTGGCAGAGAAAAAAAGGAAGTTTCAGGAATTACGCAGATAGCATAAAAATTCTTTGTATTTTGCAGGCGGGTCTAAAATTTTGATACCTACCCACTTTGTCAAGCGGTGAGATAAAATTTTATATGACCATCTTTCCTGAAAATATAGATTCAGTGTTTCTCCCGAAGGGATTTGAAATTTCAGTTCAAGTTCCGTTCCAGGTGCAAAATCTATTGCGGTCTTCATAGGAGTGATTATCATATGTAAACCATATTCTGAAATATTCCTGATAAAAGCTGCATAACTAATATTAACTGAGGATAAAAACTCTGTACCTAAAATAAAAGGTATTCTTTTTACAAGCCTTTTTTCCATATAAAATTTTATCTTTATTAAGGCATTTTTCCCACTTTTCATAGAATTTAATAGAAGCTATGAAAATTTTAATCTTGGATAGTTTTACTCTGTATAGTTTTACATGGATACTAAGGCGGATTTCCAGAAATAATGTCGCATTCTGGGGTGGAAAGATTTCCTGAGATATCTGCAGGGGAACCCCTCAAACGAGGAGCAAAGATGGGCAGTGGGCCTGGAATAACCAGGCCCCTGTTTATTTATGAATTTTTGCTTTCTACATACTGGTAAGTCTCACATAACGCCCCGCCATTACATTCTCCTCTCTCTTTCCATATACAGGCATCACAAAGAACCTGCAGGAGAGATTTTTCTGTTTCAAAATCAATTACCATTGTTCCTCCTTTGGGTTATCCTTTGGGGTTAGGTCTTTAATTTTGCTGTTTTATCATCTTTAGCCCTCAGTCTGCTTACTGTGGAGTAATGTAATCCCAGATAATCTGCAATCTCTTTCTGGCTATATCCATAATCCTCTATCGCTTCTACTATTCTTCTATCCCTTCTCTTTTTCTCTAGTAATATCTTTTGATTAAATAACTCATGAAGACCCGGCCTATTGATATATCTCTGACTTTTGGGTATCTCCTTAATCCCTTCATAACCTCTTACATATTTAATTAATCTTTCTACAAAATCGTTATCTCCTAAAATACTCTGTCCCTTAACATTTTCCCAGATTGTTTTTTCTCCTGTACCAGCATCTACAAATTCCCTGTATCTCTTTTCTGCCAACCTTTTTTCCCTGCCAAATTGCCCTAATATCCACTCCGTTGTTAGACGGGGGTGAGGTTTTTCTGTGCCGGCTGTGCCGCGGTAACTGCTCCACCCCCATTCTCCAAGACTTTTTATTGCTTTTGTCCTGACAGGATTTAAAACTACATATCTGCATACCTCAAGCAGATGGTTTTCTTTCTGTATTATTATTGCCTTATATCTGCTGTGAAATATATGCCCGATTCTGTTATGTCTTTTATTGAACACCTGGGTATAGACACCGTTTAACTGCCTCATCCCCTTTGAAAGGTTTCCATCGGGTGTTTCTATAACCATGTGATAATGATAGTTCATGAGACAAT
>CAYFYW010000474.1:0-5790 GCA_964347425.1 uncultured Nitrospirales bacterium | reverse complement strand
GCAGGCGAAGTAAAGTCCTCTTTTTCCCTGCCCTCAATAAACTCATCACAGGAAAGGTTTGAAAGAGTGTTAATTATATCGTCAACTTCACTGTCCTTTACCGGTTTCCCTGCTGCTGTTTTCCACCCGGGTGACGTTTCCTGCAGTTCTTCCTCCTCTTGATTCGGGTCAACCGAGACCGGGTCAGTTGCCCTGATAATGGTTATCTCTTTTTTCCCTTCGACCAGTGTGATCTCGGTGATAGAATCTTCAATTTTCATAACCACTTTATCGCGAAGCACGGATACTGTTTTGTCGAAGGTGTTTCTGAGGTTTCTCGCTGCATGGAATATCCGGTGGTCATCGCCCAGCATAACAAATGTGTGGCGCTGGGATGAGGCTGTTTTGCCGATGCCGATTTTGCGCAATAAAGTATCTGCCCTGAATACCTCGACCTCAATCTTTTTGTCACTGTCCAGTTCATATATGGAATAGTTTCCGGACTCAGATGCAAGGGCGGTCAATGTAAGACCGGTGATATCATCCAGCATTTTGTCTGCAAACCCGCTGTCAGCAGGATAATTCTTCGGTGCTATGAACCATTTATCATTTTCCTTCTGCAATACTATTTTTTCTGCATCTCCCTTTTTGATTGTCAGTTTTGAAATATCGTTTTTCTCAATGGCTTCAATATCCGGCAGCGCATAATGCGTTTTGTCGCTCCTCTGAACAAAAAGGTATGTAGAGAGAGCGGCTATGACAAGGACAAGAACAATATATTCTTTTTTAAACGCCATTTTTTCTCCTTGTTTTCCAAAATATCTGTCGAATGGTTCGTTTTCTCGAGGCGCGTCTGAACCAGACGACCAGCCCGGCAATGATTACCAGGAAGGGAAGACCCGCGATATTGGCGGTTTTAATGATAGTCCGTGCTCCTGGTTTTATATCTTTTAAGGGATTGAACCGCTGTGTCTTCGTACGCATAACGGCATTTTCTCCCCTGTTGTTCAGGTAGTCAATGATATTCATGACAAACTGGGAGTTCGGGCTCTTCCCCTCTTCGTCCAGTAAATTGTCTTTAAGTGTTTCAGATGTCCCGATGAGAAATATTTTCCCGGGTTTCCCTTTTTTTATGGTTGTGCTTTCACTTTCTATGCGAGACATGTCAACTCCGGTTATTTCCTCTTTGGCCTGATCTTTATCTTCGCCGCCGTTGTTCTCCTCGTCTTTCTTTTCAGGAACCGGCTTATCCGCAAAATAGCTCGGGAAACTGCCTTCCAGCATATATGCGATTGCTCTACTCCTGAACTCCCCCTTCTGTACCGGAGGCCGTATATACATCGGATTCAGATTGACCCTTTCTGACATCTCCCATGATTGTTCAGATGATGAGATAAGCCTTGTGGCTTTCAGACCGTACTCTTCAACTCTTTGTTCGTCGATCTCAACCGGAGACGCCTTCAGTACAACGAGCCCCTTGATGTTTTTCAGATAGTTGACATCTTTATTGATCATTTCGTTCTTGATGATCGGGGCATAATAAATTGGGCGTTCTCCTCCGCCGAACATCCGGGGAATCCTTTGTTTAAAACTGCTTTTATCCAGGATATATGATTTTCTGACATTCAACCCGTAGTGCTTCAGCATTTTTTCCAGCCCGGTATTGAGCGGAAGGTAGTATGGCTGCTGGTTCTGGAGCATCACCTCATTGAAAGCATCCATAAAGATTGCCAGGTTATTCCCTTTCATTAAGAACTGGTCGATCTGATAGAGTTCGTGTTCCGAGAAATTTTCCCTGACGCCTGCAATAATCAAAAAGGATAAAGCTTCAGGTATGCCGCTTTCTTTTATGCTGACCTGTTTGAGTGTATAGTCTTCTGAAAGCAGTTTATTGAAAGTGGACAGTGATTCCTGTTTTCCGGGTTGGCCCGGCATTTGAAACTCGCCGGAAAGGGGGCGGGCGCCGTGATCGGCAAGATATCCGATTTCCTCGTTAATATCAATAACGTTTTCAATTGTTTCATTAATGGTTTTTTCCAGTTCCTCCAGGTCTGCAAGCTGATACAGTGTACCGAAGATTGGGACACGTTGAACGTGTATGACCCGTATCATTTCTGATTTTTCACCATGCCCTATGACAATACCCGCATACCCTTTATCTGCCTGAATCGTCTTTCCCTGTCTATCGGTAAAATCATTCCACTGGAGTGAGAGGATATCATAAAGCTCCGCTTCTTTTTCGTAGTCCTTCTGCATGCTCGGGTCAAGGTGAGAAAACGAAAGTTTGTCATAGTTCTTATCGTTTAATTTATTCACGATATGTTCAATCCTGCCGGGCAGTTCAGAAAGCCCGGCAATGTTCATATAGGGGCCGACGACCTGAAGGGATGAGGACAAAAATAATTTAAGTGTGATCCTGTCCTTCAGACGTATAAGGGCGCTTATCTTGTTGTTCATTTTTCTGATGGCCGATGTGACCCTGTATTCAAGGCCGTCCGTGGACGTAATTGTTGGTATTGATTCAATGATATCGCCGTGTATCAGCACCATTCCCATATATGCTTTCTGGAATTTGACTTCATCCTGTTCAATATTCTGGATTTGAACCGGATAAATACCGTAGTTCTGTGCAAGTTCCCTGTTTTGTTTAGCTTTTTCGTCCTCCTCTCCGGATACTTTGTAGAACTGGTAATTGAAATACCTGTTGCCGGCTACTGCATATTCTTCAAGAAGGTCATGGAGATAACGCTCGATATTGTTGTACGGAGCAGGGAGATTACCGGTGAAAAACACCTTGATAGTCAGTGGTTCAGAAAGGGTGGCAACCACTTTTTCACTGGCTCTGGACAGTGAGTAGACATTATTGGATGTCAGGTCCATTCTGAGGAAAAGGGTTATGCCGACGATATTGATAAGGACAACCACAATAATGTACAGGAGAAACCTGTAGTATTTCTGCACGTTGACAGTCTTTTTCATGACCAGTTCCTTATTTTTTCTCCTGAATGACAAGATTTGTGCTGTAGAGCATGACAAAACACACACTCAGAAAATATAAAATATCCCGTGAGTCAAGTATGCCTCTGGAAATGTTCTGGAAGTGGAAATCAGCCCCTAAAAATTGAAATACACTGAGGGCAGACTCCGGCAGGAAAAAGAGCATTTTATCGAAAAGGGTCAGGGTAAAACAGATGGACATACCTATGATAAAAGCGATAATCTGGTTGCGGGTGAGAGAAGAAGCGAATAAACCGATTGACGAGAAAGAGGCCCCCAGTAATATGGCTCCTGCATATCCGCCAATTACCGGTCCCCAGTCCAGTTCTCCGAGAAACGATATAAAAACGCCATAAGACAGTGTTGGCAGCATCATAATGGTGACGAACACAGACGCAGCCAGAAATTTGCCTGCAATAATATCCGCGATTGAAACCGGCATGGTCAGTAATAACTCGTAGGAACCGGTGTTGAACTCTTCTGAAAACAACCGCATGGTAACCGCCGGGACAATAAATGCATAGATAACCGGGAGGAGCGAAAAAAAGTTCCTGAGCTCGGCCTGGTTGTAAAGAAAAAAGGTTGAAAAGAAAAACCATCCTGTCAGGATGAGAAAGATTGAAATCACTATATAGGCAATCGGTGAAACAAAGTAGCCTTTAAATTCTTTTTTGAAGATATGAATCATATTCTTCATTTAGCTCTCCCTTGTCAACTCCCTGAAGATATTTTCCAGGGTTCGGGTTTCCATGTGGAATTCTAAAAGGGGCCAGTCATTGTTTTTGATGGTATTGTAAATATCCGGCCGAATATCTCTTTCAGCGCTGCAGGAGAGATAAAAATCCAAAACCCCGTCTTTAGAATCCGTATGGACTATTTTTTTGATTTCGGGAATCGCCTTAAACGCGTTTTTGATGAGATCAAAATCAGTGTGCCCTATCGATATATTGATAATATAGTCGCTGCCCGCCTGCTTTCTCAGCTTTTCAGTTTCGCCGTCGGCAACTATTTTCCCTTTATTGATGATAACCACTCTGTTGCATGTGGCTTCGGCTTCACTGAGAATATGGGTCGATAGGACGACTGTTTTCTCCTTGCCGATTTCTTTGATGATATCCCGGATATCCACAATCTGGTTAGGGTCAAGGCCTGATGTGGGTTCGTCCAGTACCAGGATTTCAGGGTCGCTCATCATGGCGTGAGCAAGTCCCACCCTCTGTTTGTAGCCCCTGGACAACTCACGAACAGGTTTGTGCATGACTTCGTTCAGACCGCACAGGTTTGCGAGAACTTTAATCCGGGATTCTCTTTTGTCGCCGACCAGTTCCCGGACGTCTGCCACAAATTTCAGATAGTCATGTACTATCATATCCGGATACAGCGGAGCAGATTCAGGAAGGTATCCGATTAATTTTTTGATGTCCAGAGAGTTTTCGTAGATGTTGTAATCTTTCACCTTAATAGTGCCTGACGTGGGCATCATATAACAGGTCAGAATTCTGAGCGTTGTTGTTTTGCCTGCGCCGTTCGGACCAAGGAGACCGAGAATTTCTCCTTTTTTTATCTCAAGACTGATCTGGTCGACTGCGCAAACATTGCCAAAGTACTTGGTCAGGCCGTCAATCTGAATCATCTGTCTCTCCTGAAGAATTTAACCTCTTTTGTATGATATTATCTTACCGCTCAAGGCGGGGAGTCATTTATCTTTTATTAGCACTTACGGCTTCAGAGTGCTAACAAACATTTTATATATAAAATTTCTTTAAAAATGTCAAGGGGTCGATTTTCAGATAAGGTGGTTCATTCCTTCTTCTCTGTCATAAATTCATCGCCGGCTTTCTTTCCTGAATACACCGTATCCCCGGCAACATGTTCGCTCCTAATCAAGGGATTACCTTCCCCGTTTCTTATGATCCTGGGATCTACCCCGTTACTTTTTCGAAATCCGTATTCCCGGAGCGCCTGAATATCAGGGATTCCATCAGGGTGCTCTTTGAGGTACCTCTCTTTGGCTAAAAGGGCATTTTGCAGATCGTCCTGTGCAGTCCTGTTGCAGGACAATATCAGTTTATTGAGCATAATAGTTGCCATACCTGCCGACTGTGTTTCCGGATATTCTGAGATGACCTGATTGAGGAGTTCTTTTTTTTCGACCCAGTTCCCATCGCTGCGCATCATTCCTATCTCGGTGAGCATGGCCCCTGCCTTTTCCTCCCGGTTTTTGCTGCACGCCAGGGAAGTTATCATGAACGCGCCCGCTAAAAATAGTGTGACAAATCTGGTCATTATGCGGCATTTCTTTTTATAAGTTAACTCAATTTTCATACGTCTACTTTGTATTAGTAAATTGAGCTGAACCAACTATTAAGCAGAAAGATACGCTTCAGCTTTCCCCCCTCAGCGGGTGAAGAACAAATATTTTATACGTTTTCTCTAATCTATGTCAATGCGCAGGCGCGAACCGGAAGCATTTCTTTTTCCGTGATAAAGCAATTTTAAGATAGAAATGGCAGGGTACGGTATTTTCTCTCATTCTCGTCCCGAAATATCGGGCCTCCGAGGGTCGATTCGACAACCCGCTCAAATACCATACCCTGCCATCACGGAAAAAGAAATGCTTCCGGTGCGAATTGAGAATCAGTAAGTGAGGTGTGACCATAGAAAGTTGGTGATGGACGGTGGAAAACTTTTTCAGTTATAAAAGCCTTCCACCGTCTGATTAATGAAGACAGCCTTGGATCAGGGTGCTGATACCGAAGCTGTCATAATGACGCCGGGGTCTATCGGAGATCCAGATCCAACTGAGGGTCTTTA
>CAYFYW010000473.1:0-2232 GCA_964347425.1 uncultured Nitrospirales bacterium | reverse complement strand
CCAGTCGCAAATAAAACTAAGAGTCAGGTATTCAAAGACCGGTGTTCTACGTTATCTCTCACACCTGGAGGTAATGACTGCATTTTTGCGGGCAATGCGCAGAGCCAAGATACCTTTGATTTATTCCGAAGGCTTTCATCCCCATCCAAAAATCTCATTCGGACCCGCCCTCCCTGTTGGCGTTGAAGGTACAAACGAATACTTTGATATTGAACTGCCCGGCTCAATAAATCCCTCTGACATACAGTTTAGCACCAATTCCGTTTTACCAGAGGGCCTAAAGGTTCTTGCAGTTGCCCCTATTACTAAAATAAGAAAGTCCCTGGATGCATTCATATCACGTTATGAGTACGAAATAACTATCGATAAAACGGTGAATGAATCTGTATATTCCTTCCTCAGTCTTCCCAACCATTATGTAAGAAGACGGGGAAAAATAGTGGATATAAGACCTATGATAGAAAAAGCAGAAATGAAAAACGGATATCTGCGCCTTATTCTTGTGGACACAAATGGCACGAAAGTAAGGCTTTACGAAGTATTAAAGGAATTGTTCCAAAAACCAGTCGAAGAAATACAAACAATACCTATAAGCAGGGTCCAACTCTATGGACACACTCATGATGGATGGGTAGAACCTTTAACAACAAAAAAAATATGGCCAATAACATAATAATTAATGCATCTTCTCAAGAAACAAGAGCTGCCCTCCTTGAATCAGGCCAGCTTGCTGAACTTTACATCGAAAGGCAAAAAGACACGAGTCTTGTAGGAAACGTTTACAAAGGCAGGGTCGTTAAAATCCTTCCGGGCATGCAGTCTGCATTTGTAGACATCGGACTTGAAAAAGCCGCCTTTCTTCACGTTGCAGACGTGTACTCAAGTCTTGATTATTCAGTCTTCGGTGAAGATATTGAAGAAACAATCCCCCTTCATCTTCCCATCGAAGACCTCCTGCAAGAAGGACAGGAAGTTCTGGTTCAGGTATCCAAAGACCCTATTGGCACGAAAGGTGCAAGGATTACCTCCTATATAACTATCCCAGGAAGATATCTCGTCCTGATGCCGGGAGTTGAGCATATTGGAATATCAAGAAGGATTTCGGATGAAAAAGAACGAACAAGGCTTAGAGAACTTGTAAGTGAACTGCAGCCACAAAATTTTGGCCTTATCATAAGAACCGCCAGTGAAGGCTGCACAGAAGAAGAAATAAAAAAAGACATAGATTTCCTGATGCTTCTGTGGCAGAATATACAGTCCAAAAAAGAGAAGGTTCATTCTCCCCACCTTCTCTACAGCGATCTCGACCTTGCCTTCAGGAGCGTTCGGGATCTCCTGGGTCATGAAGTAAGTAAACTTATTATCGATTCCGAAGAAGAATACAAGAGGCTCGTAGAATTTATTAACACGTACTTTCCAAAACTGATTTCCAAAATTGAACTCTATGAGGGGGACGAACCGATTTTTGATGCACATGGCATCGAACTTGAAATCCCCAAGGCTTTGGGAAAACGCGTATGGCTTAAATCAGGTGGATACATTGTTATAGAACAAACAGAGGCATTAACAGCAATAGACGTGAATACAGGTAAGTTTGTCGGCAAGGCAACACTGGAAGACACCCTGCTAAAAACCAATCTTGAAGCTGTAAAGGAAATCGCATACCAGATAAGACTTCGCAACCTCGGCGGAATAATAATAATAGACTTTATTGACATGGAAAAAGAAGAGAACAGGAAAAAGCTCTTCTCTTCATTACAGGAGGCAATGAGCAAAGACAGGGTTAAAAGCACAATACTTCAGGTTTCAGAACTCGGCCTCATACAAATGACAAGAAAAAGGGTCAGGGAAAGTCTGGGAAGAGCTCTCTGTGAGCCCTGCTCGTACTGCGAAGGCAGGGGATTCATAAAATCACCAACAACCGTGTGCTATGAGATATTCATGGAACTGAGAAAAATGGGTTCAACAAGAAGTAATGGGAAAGTAATGATAACCGCCCATCCCCTTATAACGGATCTGCTTTATGAGGAAGAAAGAGAGGGTCTTGAGGAGATTGAAAGGATGTACGGTTTTAAGAGCATAGTGAAATCTGATAAAAGTTATCATCAGGAATTTTATGAAGTCGTAAGACTTTAAAGAATCACAGATAATCACAGAGAAAAAATATACAGATGACACCAGACGAAAAATTTATCGAGCTAAAAGAAATACTACGACAGATGGACAGGGTCA
>CAYFYW010000472.1:0-3331 GCA_964347425.1 uncultured Nitrospirales bacterium | reverse complement strand
AAATATTAAAAATATAACGGGGCAGGCACAAGGGTATGTACCGTATGGTACATACCTCTGAGACCTCTGTGGCAAAAAAGATATTTCTGTAAGAATTAATGAGTTACTTATTTTTTGTTGTATTCAGTTTCATCTCTGTGGTTATCTAAACGCATTATTTGGTTTGAATAAATCAAAACCTTGAACCTTTTCAAAACAATTCAGGAGAGGTAATTATGGATGTAATTCAGACAATTAAGGAAAGACGTTCAATTAATTTTTTTGACATTAACAAAGAGGTTTCCGATGACAAACTTCAAGAACTATTTGAGGTTGCAAACCTTTCACCTTCCTCTTTCAACCTCCAGCCATGGAAAGTTGTGGTGGTTAGAGAGCCGAGCCGAAAAAAAGTATTGAGGAAATGCGCCTTTGACCAGATCAAGGTTGAAGAGGCCCCGGCAGTATTGATCATAATCGCTGACCCCGATGGTGTGGAAGAGAATATGGCAAGAGTGCTTGATAGCTGGCAGCAACTTGGATATATGAAGCCGGAGATGAGAGATACATATGCAGGGATGATAAAAAATTTATATGACTCAAAGGACAGTCAAAAAAGAAAATTTTTTGCAGTAAAAAATGCATCTTTGTTTGCAATGAACTTAATGCTTGCGGCAAAGGGACTTGGTCTTGAAACCCATCCAATGGACGGATTTGATGAGGATAGTATAAAAAAAGAGTTCAACATACCCCCTGACAAGATAATACCTATGCTTATTGCCGTTGGTAATCTCAGGCCAGGAATAACTCTTCTTCCAAGGGCGTTTAGGAGGAAGGTGGGGGAATTCGTAAATTTTGAGGCGTTTTAAGTGAAACTCAAATTGAGGGAAAGAAAAAGAGATCCCATGGACGTAAGTCCATGGGGCTTCAGGATATATTGGAAAATATTTTAAAGGAGGGTAACGGAAACATGAATGCTATTGAGATAGCAAAGAAAATGGAAACAGATGCAATAAAATTCTATACAGAGGCAGCAGATAAAACAAAACATCCTGCCGGCAAAAAAATGTTTCTGTCTATAACAGGAGATGAAAAGAGACATCTCGAAATGCTGTCCCGGATACTTGAGGGACTGGACGTGACTGTCAGGGATGTCAGTCCGATGAAAAATGTGAAGACAATCTTTGAGTCATTGAAGGATGAAATGATGGAGAGAGTAGAGGCAACATCGGACGAACTCGAAGCGTTTAAGATTGCCATGGAGATGGAGAAAGAAGGCATTGAATTTTATAAAAAGGCCGTTCAGGAGGCAAAGACAGAAAAGGAAAACAAACTTTTTGAGAGGCTTATCAAGGAAGAGCTGGAGCATTACGATATATTCGCAAACACATTTTTTTTCATGAAAGACTCGGGGAGCTGGTTTATGTGGGAAGAGCACAGCATTGTTGACGGAGGCACCCCGTGGGCATAGTTATTGGCAGGTTAAGATTTTAGAATTAATTTAAACGGGAAAAAAAGTGAAGGTATTAATTGTCAGCGCAGAAAATTTTGAAGATTCAGAGCTTTTAGTGCCCTATTACCGGTTTAAGGAAGAAGGGATAGCCGTAGACATTGCATCAATAAAAAAAGGGAAAATAAAAGGTAAGCATGGCTACGAGATGGAAGTAAACAGGACACTGAAAGAGATCAATCCCGATGAATACGATGTTCTTGTCCTGCCAGGTGGGAGGGCTCCTGAGATAATAAGAAAACAGCAGGAGGCGATAGATATTGCAAAACACTTTTTTCAACATAATAAGCCTGTTTCAGCAATCTGCCATGGGCCGCAGATATTGATTACAGCGGGCCTGCTCAAGGGCAGGCATGCAACATGCTATAAATCAGTAGCCGGGGAAATGAAAGCTGCCGGAGCCCTTTATGACGACAGGGAGGTTGTTGTTGATGGAAACCTTGTGACCTCAAGAAAGCCATCTGATCTTCCCGCCTTTATGAGGGAGACCATAAAGGTATCTAAGAGGAGAAAAGAGTAGTGAAAGATCACAAAGAAGGAACTAGTTCTTATTGGGAACTTTTTGCAAATAATTTTGGTGCGAAACATACCCCAAACCCTGATCAAGTCAGAGGGCATGCTTGATAGGTCTACGACTCATAGAGGGAATCCATAAGTCAAAGCTAAGGGAACTTCGTTTATATTTGATAAGTTATGGCTTATTGCATATCCATGCAGAGAGACTGGATCCTCCGGTCATTCATCCTTCGCAGTGCTACGGAGAATGGAGCTACGGAGAACGGGAGCCGGTCGGACGACAAAAGTAATGATATCACTCGTCCGTGAGACCTATAAAAAAATTGGGGGAACTCCTGAGAAAAAAAGGTTGTTGAAAAAAATAAAAATTTCCTTTATTCTTTTATATTCAGTAATTAAAGAGGAGGTTATTATGAAGAGTAAGATTCGCAAAAAAGCATATAGTGCAACAAAAGCTATTAAAAAATCTATAACAAATATCGCTAAACCGGAGCATGTGAAACCGGGGTTTAAGAAACAGTATCTCAAGTCAGGGAATTCTTGCAGGGTGACCTTCAGACTGCCAAAAGACGCAGCACCAAAAGCACATAAGGTCGCAATCGTCGGGGATTTTAATGACTGGAATTTAAGCAAGACACGGATGAAGAAACTTAAAAACGGTGACTACTCCATAACCCTGTCTCTGCACAGCAAAAGAGAATACAGGTTCAGGTATCTGATTGACGACAATCGCTGGGAGAATGACTGGGGTGCAGACAAATATATTCCAAACCCTTTTGGATGCGATGATTCAGTGATTATTGTTTGACATGTAAAAAGAGCTTTATCATTTTGGCATAAACTTTACCAGGGGAAAGTCTTTGTAAACAGACATTTCCAGGGAAAAAGCAGCCTACCTTAGACATGCTGCCCATCAGAGGAATGACTGGTATCCGTAGTCTGGTGAAGGATTAAAAGCCTTTGCAGCGCTTCCATTAGTCCATGTCTTTAATCAGTGTAATCATTTTACAAAATCCCTGCCTGCAGCAGGCAGGTGTGAAATCAATAAAACGCCAGTAGTTAATTAAGTCGTTATATATAGAAGGAGAGGAAAAATGGAGGGATTTTCAATAAGGGAGGTTATCGAAGAGGCCGTCCAGACAGAAAAACTTGGCTCTACATTTTATTCTGCAATGGCAGAGAAATTTGGAAGAGATGAGAAGCTGAAAAGACTTTTTGAGACACTTGCATTGAACGAACAGAAACATGAAAAAAAATTTTCCAAACTTAAAGAGACTGCAAGCAATGAAAAGTTTGAAAACTGGGAAGAGGTGTCCCGGTATTTAAGGG
>CAYFYW010000471.1:0-1516 GCA_964347425.1 uncultured Nitrospirales bacterium | reverse complement strand
CTCCATTTCCGGATACTGCAGGATGAGCTGCAGCAGATATATTTCGTGCATGGGTTTTACCACACTATTGATTGAAGAGATATCCATCCCTCTTTTTTTTGCAGATATTTTTTTGGTTTGAAACCTCCTTTTAATCTTCCTCAATTCTTCTCTTATAAAAAGCTCGTTAACTCGCAGTCTTTCAGACAATTGTTTAATATAATCACCCTGGAGAACACTGTTTGGTATTCTGGAAATTACCTCAAGGGCTTCACTGCAAATCACATGATTATCTCCTCCCAGCATTACATAAAAATCAACGAGAGAAAGTGAACCACGGAGTAAATTTTCAAATACCCCCTTGCCCTTTTTTTTCAGAAGGCTGTCCGGATCTTCTCCTTCAGGGAGGGGTAACACCTTTACATTAAAACCGCTTTCCAGAAGTATTCCAATACCATTTTGAGCAGCTTTAATCCCTGACATATCTCCATCAAAAACGAGCAATGCATCGTCTACAAGTCTCTTAATTAATTTTCCATGTTCCTGCGTAAGCGCCGTGCCAAGAGGGGCAACCGCATTTGAGAAGCCATACATATGCATAGTAATCACATCAAGATAACCTTCCACAAAAATTGAATATCCAGTTTTTCTTATGGACTCTTTTGCAAGGTTAAGCCCGTAAAGTGTCCTGCTTTTTCTGAAAAGAGGGGTATCAGGTGAATTTAAATATTTTGGCAGAGAATCATCCATAACCCTACCTCCGAATGCAATAACCTCACCTCGCTGACCGAAAATAGGGAAAATAATCCTGTCTCTAAATGTGTCGTAATAATTTTTTGTGCCACGAGTAATAAGTCCGGCTTTTTTAATCAACTCTGCATGATAACCTTTATTCTTGAGGTAAGAGAATAATGCATCCCACGCATGAGGAGCATATCCTAAAGAAAAAATTCCCTGAAACTCGCTGGATATCCCTCTTTTTCTTAAATAATTCAATGCCCCTGAACTCTGTTTCAGGCTCTGCTGATAAAAAAGAAGGGCTTCACCGTGTAAATCAAGGAGGCTCCCCTTATCCCCCACAGAGACAGTATTTGTCCCAAACTTCTTGAGCGGCACACCTGCCTTTTTAGCAAGGACATTGAGGGATTCCTGAAAAGTAAGGTTCTCATATTTCATTAAAAAGGTAAAAATATCTCCACCACTTCCACAGCCAAAACAGTGATAAATCTGTTTTGAAGAACTAACCATAAAGGAAGGCGTTTTTTCCGAGTGGAAGGGACACAGACCTTTCCAGTTCTGACCCGCTTTTTTCAGGGAGATATATTCAGACAGTATATCGACGATATCCAACCTGTCTTTTATTTCTTCAAGATTACTATTGTCAAAAGGCATGGTTTAACCCCAAAAATGCACTTACAGTGAACCTCCCCGCCTACAAGGCGGGGCATCAAAAAGGAATAATTTTATCAATGACTATTCAACCTATATATTCCCCCCCTTTAGTAAAGGGGGGCCAGGGGGGATTTGTAAACGTTAT
>CAYFYW010000470.1:0-6308 GCA_964347425.1 uncultured Nitrospirales bacterium | reverse complement strand
GGCCAGGAATTTTTTGATTATGGGGCCGCTGAATATGTCATTAAATTAGTCTCTCTTATGTCAATAGCAGAGATTGATGCTTTGACCAAATCAGTTATTAAAACAGGAAGACAGCTGCGTAACATAATAGCTCCTGTGTTTATACTGACCTTTGCATTTATCATGCTCTGGGTTACACGGCGAATAAACCAGCTCAACCAACGAATATCGGACTTTTCGCAACAGGCATTAGGTATACAGAAACAGGAAATACATAAAGGGGATCAGCTCTTTATTCTTGAAAAACGGTTTCAGCGATTGACGGAAGAAATTGTTGAGGCACGTGAGATGTTGAAGAGACAGGCGGAGGAACAAACTCGCCTGATCGTCAATAACGCATTTGATGCCATTGTCACAATGGATGCGAATGGTGTAATTAGAACATGGAATCCCCAGGCCGAGGCCATCTTCGGCTGGACTCATGAGCAGGCAATCGGCCAGAAAGTTGCTGACACTATTGTTCCTTTACCATATCGTGAAGCGCACGATAAGGGTCTCAAACACTTCCACGCAACAGGAGAGGGGCGAATATTCAACATGCAGATTCAGATAACTGCATTACACCGTGACGGGCACGAGTTCCCTGTAGAACTCGCAATTTCGCCGGCTCAAACTGATGGCAGCTACTTCTTCATCGCTATTATACGCGACATCACCGAGCGTAAGAAGGCTGAGGAGCAGGTACAGACATCTCTCAGGGAAAAGGAGGTTCTGTTGAGTGAGATCCACCACAGGGTCAAGAACAATATGCAGATCATTTCCAGCCTGCTCAGGCTCCAGTCTATGCAGATCAGTGACAAAAAATATGTTGAGATGCTAAAGGACAGCCAGAACAGGATAAGATCAATGTCCCTTATTCATGAGAAACTGTATACATCCAAAGACCTGGCACACATCAACTTTCGTGATTATATCGGTGATCTAACAAGAGGTGTATTTCGGTCCTACGGAAACTCTGCAGCTAAGGTTGCGCTAAAGATAGATGCTGAGGATATATGGCTCGGTGTTGATTCTGCTATCCCCTGTGGATTGATTATCAATGAGCTGGTTTCCAATGCTTTAAAACACGCATTTCCAGAAGACAGAGGGGGTGAAATCAGGATTATCCTCCACAGGACTGATGAAGATGAGGTCGAGCTGACAGTCAGCGACAACGGCATCGGCATGCCTGAGCACCTGGCTTTCAGAAACACTAAATCATTGGGGCTGAGACTCGTCACCACGTTGTCCGAAGATCAGCTTCGGGGTAAGATAGAACTCAACAGAACCAAAGGGACAGAATATCGACTCAGGTTCAGGGAAATAAAATACGAAGAGAGGGTTTGATTAAAGATGATTTCTCGCAGAGACGCAAAGGGCGCCAAGAAAAGATTATGAAGAGATGAATATTAAAAAAAGGTATTATTCAATATCATACCTGATCATACCTGACCAAAATAAAGAATTTGTGGAGGCTGAACACCTCATAAACACAATGAATCGACAGGTTTTTTGAATGTCAAACCTCATTTTGATGAAAGACGTAACAGGGAATAATAGTATTATCGAAAAACCGATAAATAAACGCTGCTTATATATAAGCGGTGTCGTCATTGTGTTTCTCAGGCATTCAGTCTCCCTGTTTATGATTATTTTGGACAGTAGTGCCCTAAAGTATACCGTAACACTACTATTCAAACGTACACTAAGGTATCGAAAATTAAATTTTAGAGGCTCCGCCTCAATGAAAGGAAGTTTTTATTATTACATAGCTATACTTCGCAGTATAGCTCGCATTTATTCGCAACACCTGCATTATTCTAATCGCATTTTTGGGGTAAAAGTAATGCAAAGGTATGTACCGTTTAGGTATAATATAATACAGGAACACCCACTTAATCAGCATTTGAACTTATCAGGGTTTTTTGTCTATTATTAATAACACCAAATGAAAGCACTCATACTCAGCGGAGGGAAGGGAACACGTCTGCGGCCCCTGACATATTCGGGAGCTAAACAGCTTGTGCCGGTGGCCAACAAGCCTATTCTGTTTTATTGCATAGAGAATATAGTCGAGGCTGGTATAAAAGAAATAGGCATTATCATTTCGCCCGAGACAGGTCAGGAAATAAAAGACGTGGTTGGTGACGGAAGTCTTTGGGGCGTTTCAATAGAGTACATAACGCAGGACGTAGCCGGTGGTCTCGCACATGCCATTAAAACCGCTAAAGATTTTCTCGCTGAGTCGTCATTTATCATGTATTTAGGGGACAATTTGATTGGTACAGGGATAAACAAATTTATTAAGGAGTTCCAGGATAATAATCCGGAAGCACTTATTCTTCTTAAAGCAGTAGACAATCCAAAGCAATTCGGTGTTGCTGAGATCTCAGAAGAAGGTAAAGTCATCAGGCTTATAGAGAAACCCGATATCCCGCCTTCAAATCTTGCCCTTGTGGGGATATATATTTTTTCAACCAAAATACACGAGGCAATTGATAAAATAAAGCCTTCAAAGAGAGGAGAGCTCGAGATTACCGATGCCATCCAGGAATTGATCAAGACGGGCTTTAACGTAGAGAGTTTTGTCCTTGATACCTGGTGGCTCGATACAGGTAAAAAAGACGACCTTCTTACTGCAAACGCGATAGTTCTGGATGAATGGTCAAAAAGAAAAATTGAAGGAAATCTGGACAGCTCCAGCAGAATTCTCGGTCGTGTAGTTGTTGGAAAAGGAACGGTTATTAAAGGCAGTACGATCCGGGGGCCTGTTATAATTGGTGAAAATACAGAAATAGAGAATTCATTTATTGGACCACACACAAGCATAGGCCATAAAGTGAAGATTATGAAATCTTCGGTTGAGCACTCGGTAATAATGGACGGAAGCGAATTAATTGATATTGAAAGGATAGAGGAAAGCCTTATCGGGCGCAGGGTAAGCATTAGCAGGAATAATACCATGCATAAAGCCCTGAGGCTGTTACTGGGTGATGATTCTGTAATGGAGGTATAGAGTGGAAGGGCTTGAGGTAAGAGAAATACCCATTTACGAAGATCAGAGAGGCTGGCTCGGGGAGATAATCAGGGCTGATGAAACAAACTTTAAACCTGTTATGGCCTATCTCTCAATGACTGAACCCGGAGTTGTCAGAGGCCCTCATGAACACAGAGAACAGACCGACTATTTTTGTTTAATTGGCAGTTTCAGACTTTATTTCTGGGACAATCGAAAAACATCTCCCAACTATCAGGAAAACAAGATAATAAGCACTTCGAATATTCCTACAATAGTAGTTGTACCGCCAGGTATCGTACATGCTTATCGAAATATCGGGGAGGGGAAAGGTTTTGTAATAAACCTGCCGGACAGACTTTTCAGGGGATGGGGCAAGGCCGAGGCGGTAGATGAAATAAGATATGAAAATGATTTGTCATCTCCTTTCAGGATAAGAGAATGAGGGTGCTTGTTACGGGAGGAGCTGGATTTATTGGGTCTAATTACATTAGATATGCGTTATCAGTACATCCCGATTATCACATAATCAATTTCGACAAACTTACCTATTCTGGCAACCTCGAGAATCTTAAGGATATAGAGTCATATGCCGGATACAAATTTATCAGGGGGGACATTTGTGATAAAAAACTGCTGGAAAGCATAGAATGTGATGCGATTGTACATTTCGCAGCAGAGAGTCATGTGGATAGAAGCATTCTTGACCCCCAACCCTTTTTGCAGACCAATGTAATGGGCACTTACAACCTTCTTGAAATCGCACGACAGAGAGGATGCATCTTCCTGCATGTATCAACCGATGAAGTTTATGGCTCCATTGATGAAGGATTTTTTCATGAAGGTTCCCCACTTATGCCAAACAGCCCGTACGCTGCCAGCAAGGCATCGTCTGACATGATGGTCAGAGCATATATTGAAACCCATAAGGTCAAAGCTATTATAACGAGGTGTTCGAACAATTACGGTCCTTATCAATTTCCGGAGAAACTTTTTCCTCTTGTTATAGTGAATGCACTCAATAAAAAGCCGATCCCCGTGTATGGCGACGGCCAGAATGTAAGGGACTGGATTTATGTTGAAGATCATTGCAGGGCCATAGACACCATTCTCCATGACGGCGCCTGGGGAGAAATTTATAATGTGGGTGTGCGAAATGAGAAAAGAAACATCGAAGTCATTGAAAGAGTACTCACGGAAATTGCAGTGCAGCTTCATCTCAGCAGGGATGATCTCATGGGCCTCATTCAGTTTGTAAATGACAGGCCAGGACATGACAGGCGGTATGCGATTGACCCTGCCAGGATTGAGCAGGACCTTGGATGGAAACCCGCAGCGACTTTTGACGAGGGAGTGGCCAGGACAGTCGAATGGTATATTTCGAATAAACAGTGGTGGCAGAGGATTATTTCCGGAGAGTACCTGAAGTATTACCAGGCACAATATGGAGAAAGACTGAAGGCGTGAAGATTGCGGTGACAGGAACGAACGGGATGCTTGGATATGACATACAAAATGTTTTTAAAGACGTTGAACTTATATCCTTTACGCGTGATGATTTTGATATCACAGACCTTGATAAATCCATCTCAATGATAAAAAAAACAAAACCCCGTTATTTAATCCATGCAGCTGCTTACACCGATGTAGATGGATGCGAACTCAACCCTGAGAAGGCATATTTCGCCAACGGTATTGGTACAAGAAATATCACAATGGCTTGTGAAATTATAAAGTGTCCGATAATGTTTATCAGCACAGATTATGTATTTGACGGTAATAAGAGCGCACCATATAACGAATGGGATTCCCCCAACCCCATAAATAAGTATGACTTATAAAAACTTAATGGAGAGCGTTTTGTCACTTCACTTACAAACAGATTTTATATCATAAGGACGTCGTGGCTCTATGGAAAAAATGGAAAGAATTTTGTAGATAAAATAATTGAGCTCCTGTCGGAGGAAAAGGAAATAGAAGTGGTCAGTGATCAGGTTGGCTCCCCCACCTTTACGTCCGACCTTGCGGTAAAATTGAGGGAACTCATTGGCAGGGGATATGGTATTTACCATGTAACAAATACCTCGAATTGTTCATGGTATGAGTTTGCGCTCGAAATAGCAAAATTAAAAAATGTGAAGGCAGGCATTAAACCGATTACTTCCGATAAGCTCAATCGGTCTGCTAAAAGGCCTGCTTTTTCTGTGCTTGAGAGTACCATGCTGAAGTTCGAGGGGATAAAAGAATTACGACATTGGAAAAAAGCGCTTAAAGATTATCTGTCTCACGAATAAAAGACTATCAACTTGGTAGAACTATTGTGCAGGGGAGGTATGCAATGAAGAGAGTACTTGTTACAGGTGGTGCAGGTTTCCTGGGGTCACATCTATGCGGGAAATTACTGAATGAGGGACACGAGGTCCTGTGCGTTGACAATTTCTATACAGGCCGCCGTTCAAATATCATATCATTCCTCTCTAATCCCCTGTTTGAGGTGATAAGGCACGACATCTGTTTCCCTCTCTACGTTGAGGTTGATGAGATATACAACCTCGCCTGTCCTGCGTCCCCGATTCACTACCAGTTCGATCCGGTACAAACGACAAAAACCTCTGTTCACGGCGCTATTAATGTGCTCGGACTTTCTAAGCGGGTAAAAGCAAAAATCTTTCAGGCATCAACATCCGAGGTTTACGGGGACCCTACTGTGCACCCGCAGCCCGAGAGTTACTGGGGCAACGTCAACCCCATTGGCTACCGTTCCTGCTACGACGAGGGAAAGCGCTGTGCTGAAACCCTTTTTTTTGACTACTATCGCCAGCACAGACTTAGAATAAAGATTGCCAGGATATTTAATACCTACGGCCCCAGAATGCATCCGGATGACGGTCGCGTTGTGAGTAACTTGGTTATACAGGCTCTGAAGGGAGATGATTTAACTGTTTTTGGTGACGGGGGCCAGACAAGGAGTTTCTGCTATGTAGATGACATGATTGAAGGGTTCCTACAATTAATGACCTCTTCGGACGATTTTACCGGTCCCGTGAATCTCGGTAATCCAGATGAATTTAGCATCCTTGAACTTGCCAGTAAGATAATTGAACTAACCGGCTCAAAATCCAGAATTGTATTTAAACCCTTACCACCCGATGACCCTGTCCAGCGCCAGCCTGACATTACACTCGCCAAAAAAGTGCTGAACTGGCAGCCAAAAGTTGGACTGGAAGACGGGCTTAAAGAAACCATTGCTTACTTCAAGAACTTGATTTTTAAG
>CAYFYW010000469.1:0-1857 GCA_964347425.1 uncultured Nitrospirales bacterium | reverse complement strand
TATTAAAGGAATATACAGAGTAAATGGTGATCACTTGAAATGTTACCACCAAACCAAACTGTCAGGTCAGAGGGCAAGCAATTTCGGCTGGTGAAATTCTTTGCCTGGGCCAGCTTTATTGTGCTGGTTATTTTCAGTTTTCCATTCTCAATGGTCATCTCCCAGAAGGCTAAGGAGATCCTGCTGAGGGGCTATGAAAATAATGCGATCCTGGTGGGTGAAAATCTGAACCATCAGGTATTTCAGAATTTCGTCCTCCCTGTCAATTGGCGCTATGGGGAAATCAGGCTTAGGGATAGGGAACAGTCTGAATTGATGGATAAAATCGTTCAGAACGCAATCCACGGTTTCAACGTAGATGTGGTGAACGTCTGTGATATTGGCAAAGGGGTTATAGCCTACAGCACAGATCCTGATTTAATAGGCCAGAAAGTGCAAGAAAGTCTTGGATACAAAAAGGCCATTAAGGGGCAAAGCTCCTCTGGGTTGATTTCCACAAGGGATGATTTCTGGGGCCTTGGCATTGAATTGATGGGGGCAAAGAAAACGCTTCGGACCTATATCCCCTTCAGAGTTGTAAACCCCTACACCGGTACGAAGAGCACTGTTGGCGGCGTCTTCGTGTTGTTCCAGGATATGAGCAAGCAATATGAATCCATCGTAAGATTCCAATATCTAATATTCCTCCTCTCCATCTTAATCATGGGACTCATATTTCTGGCACTCCTTCTGATCGTTCACAAAGCAGAGGGGGTTATTGACCAGAGAGCCAGAGAGCAGCGTGAGCTTGAGGCCCAATTAAATCAGGCTGAACGTCTTGCTGCCTTGGGAGAGATGGTGGCCGGGATATCTCATGAAATAAAAAATCCCCTAGGGATTATTCGGAGCACCGCCGAGTTGCTAGGTGAGATGCCAGATGCCAATGACTCGCAGAAGCGTCTCTCAGTGGTGATTACAGAAGAGTCAACCCGACTGAACCAAATTGTGACGGAATTTCTCGATTTTGCCCGCCCCCAGGTGCCAAACCTCCAGGAATGCCACTTAGAAGAAATCATCGAGAAAAACCTCTCTTTCATACGGCCTGAACTGGAAAAAAAGGGCATTATGGTAAATGACAATCTAAACGGCAGATCATTGAAACTCCTAGCAGACCAGGAACTTCTTTATAGGGCCTTCTTAAACATCTTGATAAACGCCATTCAGTCCATGAGAGATGGGGGTACTATAGACATCAAAGTGGAAGAAGAAAGGGATAACTATCGAATAGAAATTGAAGATACAGGCTCTGGCATCAGTGAGGAAAATGTGAATAAGATATTCAATCCTTTTTTCACCACAAAGGAAAAGGGAAGCGGCCTCGGTCTGTCTATCGTGAGAAAGATCATCGAAGGACATAGAGGGAGTGTTGCCATACAAAGCATAGAGGGGGAAGGCACGAAGGTGCGGGTCCAGTTGCCGCGTAAAGGATAATTGCTGCAGGATCCCATCGGCAAAAGGGAGTCATTCTCTTATGGAAACAATCTTGATCGTAGATGATGAAAAAAACTATTTGGTGGTCCTTGAGGCCCTTCTGGGCCCAGAAGGTTACGAGATTCTTACAACAGATAACGCCCGGGATGCCACTCGTTTAATCCGGGACTCAGATCTGGATCTGGTGATTACGGATATGAAAATGCCAGGGACGACTGGCATGGAACTCCTGGAAGAGTCTAAAAGCATAAAACCTGATCTCCCAGTAATTATGATGACGGCCTACGGAACAATCGAGATGGCTGTAGAGGCCATGAAAAAGCAGGCATATGATTATATCACCAAGCCTTTCCAGAATGAGGAATTGAAGTTAACTGTCAAGAAAGC
>CAYFYW010000468.1:0-4170 GCA_964347425.1 uncultured Nitrospirales bacterium | reverse complement strand
TTTTAAAAAAGATTCGTTTGCTTTGAGCTGGGGGTAAGCCTCCCTTAACAGAAGCAGTCTTGACAATACACCCTCTAGCTGGTTGGATGCCTGTATTTTGTCTTTTACTGTATTTGCCTGAAAATATTTTGTTCTTGCATCTGCAATGTGTTTGAAGAGATCTCTTTCATGGGCTGCATATCCCTTAACAGTCTCAACAAGATTCGGAATCAGGTCATATCTTCTTTTTAATTGGTTCTCAACCTGAGCCCACTTGCCCGTAATGTTTTCGTCCATAGCAACCGCATTGTTATACCCGCTGATTAACCATCTGGAAATACCAAAAGCCAGCAACACTAAAACACCTACGACTATCAGAGCAATTTTTATCCCTCTTGACATATGTACCTCCTTTTTGAGAACGTCATTTCCCTTTTTTTATTTAAATTGAACTAACTTGAAATTGCAAGACAATAAAAATCAAAATTCAAAAAAATGAGATACATGAGTTCCCGGCATGCGGTTCTCTGAAACCTGAACGGTAGAATTGATTGCGTTCAGTTATTCTCGCCGGTTTATTCTCGGGCTAATTCAACCAGCAAATGTGCAACTGACAACTGATAACCGACGACTGGTAACTGTTTTATCACCATCCTCCAGAAGCACCGCCGCCGCCAAAACCTCCACCGCCTCCACCGCCAAAGCTGCCGAGACCTCCCCCGAAACCGCCACCGCCTCCCCAGCCGCCTCTTCTTCCACCACCCAGCATGGAAAACATTAAAAGAAACAACAAGAGCCGGGGATGCTTTATGAATAAATAAATCAGCCCTATGAAAAAGAGTACGGAAAGGAGTGTGCCCAGAATCGTTGGCTTCCTGCGTTCTGTGCTTCTGTACGGCGAGCGGCTTCTCAGCCTGGGCATCCCGGTTATCTCCACTCCTGCGTCAGAGGCGATCTCGCCTATAAGAGCCAGTGATGCTGCAAATATTCCTGTAGAATAATCACCTTTTTTAAAATACGGTACCAGATACTCTCTGCCAATGCTTCCTACAAGACTGTCCGGGAGTATGCCCTCAAGACCATAACCTGTCTCGAATCTGTACTTTCTGTCCTGGAGCGAAACAAGAAGCAGTACGCCGTTGTCCCTTCCTTTCTGCCCGAGTTTCCATTTTTCATGAGCCACCCTTATCGAAAAATCTTCAAGTGATTCACCTTCAAGACTGTTAATTGTAAGAATGACCACCTGTGCAGTTGTCTTTTGCTCAAGTTCAAGGAGGTAACTGTTAAGGTTTGCTTCTACACTGTCGTTTACGATTCCTGCAAGGTCAACCACATGGTTTAAAGGCCTGTCAGGAATAGAAATCTCTGCATATGTCGGTGTTACCAGCAGCTGAGAGATGACCGCCGGCAGGCAAAAGAAAATAAAGAGAGACAAAAGGAAAAATTTATTCTTTAATCTCATCTACTATCTTCCCCAGTTGTTCAGTAACTGCATAGTAATCTTCAAATATCGTGTTAAGCTCTTCTATAGACAGCTTAATCTTTTCGCGTTTCTCCCTTAAGACTCTGGTAAAAACGTCTGTATTCACATCAGCTGCCTCAGATAGAGCAGTTGTTACTTCGCTCTGTAGTAGTGGCGGTTTTTGTCCAAGCAGCACGATAATTCCCCGGAAGAGAGGTATATATCCTGCAATGGAGTTTACGAAACCTTCTGTCAATATTTTTCTGTTACCTGAAGAAGAGATGTAGCCCTGTCTTAACCATATAAGCTTTGTTTTTAGTTCCCTCTCGCATTGGTGCCTTAAATCCATCCTGTCGATTTCTACAGTTTCGAGAATATCTTCTCCAGATACCGTTGCATGAATGAGTTTGAAATTCAAAAATTCAATAGGGAAGACGTCAAGAGAGCTTTTTATATATTCAGGGGTCATAATGAGGGGTGCAGCCACCCTGTGTTTACCGTATTTCTTGCCGAGGGGCGCAATGAGTTCAAGAAATTTCAGGTCCATTTCTTTTAATACAAAGATTGAATTGACATCAGAACTTTTGACATCAAAATCATCTGTGATACTGGTGCCTGTTACGTGGATTGAATGGATTTTTTCCGCGTATTTACTTGATATTTCTTCCAGAAAGGGCTGTATCTTCTGTCTGGCAACGGTATTAAGTCTTTTTAAGTTAAGGCTGGGCATTTTTAATCCTCCGGATACAGGTTTTTGTATATAAAATAAACCATATGGTAGCAGAAACAGCCTTTTAAGGCAATAAATTGACTTAATCCAAAAACTGCAATTGACCCACGTAAAATAGTAAACCCCGATAGAGAACTTCGTCCTCTAACGGTTTGCGCTGACGGTGGCTATCTCTAACGGGGTAAACATATAACGAGACAGGCACAGGACGTAAAGAGATTCTGCGTCCCATAGAGTTCACAGACCAAAAGGACTATTATCCGCAACTTTCACAGATTTATTCAGGTTTATTCAGATTATTTTAATATTATACTTTTTTACTCTGTGCTCTCTGTGTTCTCTGTGGCTAAATAAACTGTCTGTGTAAGTTTGTGCCTGCCCCGTCATTAAATGTTTAATATTTCACGGGGGCTTTTAAATCTGTGTGAATCAGTGGCTGAATAATTACGAATTTTTTTAATTGACGGGGAAATTATTTTATGCTAAAAAGTAATATAACGGATAATAAAATTTTGACTGTTCCGGCATAACCAGACCCTGATTCTTTCATTTAAACGAGCCATATGAGGATATTATCTGGAGGGGAGGAAGTGATAATTTATGTAACTCTTAAGAATCCGAATATGTAAATATTTTTTTACTATGGTGGTGATACCATGTTATTTTGTAAAAGGGAAGTAGTTAAACTAATACCAAAATACTAGGACTTTTATCTTAATAAAATTTAGACCAATGACTGATTGACAACGTCCATTGAAAAGAGTATAAATGTAATACATCTTCATGTAGACTGTTATTGTTAGTGACAAGCTTTTCGTCAATAAGGTTTGAGAAACGAAAAAAAGTTGGGTGAATGTGAATAGAGAACAACGTGGAGTATCCTACCGTGGTCAGCAGCTTAATAGTTGCTAGAGTCTCAGGGTTTATAAGACTTCAATAACTTTAATGAGCTTGCGTTTTAGGAAGTAATGTTTAAGAATGCGGAAAAGAGGAAAGGAGGTGAAGGTTTCAGGGCTTATTTGAATTCAGGAATCCTTGTAGTTTTATTAATGACAATTTAAGCTGATGTTTTTAAAAAAGAGGAGGGTATAGACAATGAAAAAGCTGTTAATTGTTCTGGCCTTATGCATGGCAGTTGGCATTTTTGGGGGGTTTTCCCATGCACAGGCAGCAGGTGAATGTACGGGGGTTGTAAGTAACATGAACGAACCCGGAAGCCTTCTGGTTTTCCCGTTGGTCGACAACATCAACTACACAAGCGTTATTAACATCGCGAACACAGGTACTCAATCTGTAGTTCTGGAATGCCACATTGTTGCTCACGGTATCGGCACTACTGACATTGAACCTGATGATAAGGAAGACTTCATCATCAAGTTGACACCAAAAGAGAAATTCTGGTGGAATACTTCTCTGCGGTACAACAGGGTAAACGCAGATGGTGAGAGAGTATCGATCGGTGCCTACGATGAAAGAAAGGGCTATCTTTTCTGCTTTGCCATTAACAATGATCTGGACCAGAGAGAGATAGAATTTAATCACTTGAAGGGTGATGCCACGTTGTTTGACTTGCGGCGGGCATTTGTTTACAATGCCATTCCTTCTCAAGGACTGGATGTAGTCGGGGACAGGCGTCTGAATCTCGATGGATTTGAGTTCTCGTGCGCGACCAGCCAGATAATGTTTGGGGGGTTTGCAGAGGATGCTTTTCAAGGTATAGTGGACGGTACTCTTGTTGTAGCCAATATAGGCATTGATTTTGTTGCCTCGGTGCAGCCTGATTTTAACATCAATCTTTATTGTTGGAATGAGAATGAGGTTAAGTTCAGCAGGCATGTGCATTTCAAGGACTTCGAGCAGTATGACCTGACTGACGATCTGAATCTTGATATAAACTCAATTTTCACGCCGGGATTTCATTGCGCCACAATAAGCACAGAAGCCTTGTGGGCAATCTTTATTCAGACGGCAGGGCCTGATTTGGCGGCTGGTGGAAATG
>CAYFYW010000467.1:0-3511 GCA_964347425.1 uncultured Nitrospirales bacterium | reverse complement strand
TGCTCAGATTCAATCATATCGCGCCGAAATCCTGTATTAGTGTCCATAGACATCCAGTAGTTACGAGCTTCACCAGCTGATAAATGCTTTAATTCTTGTCCGTTTGACTTAAAGGCTTTTTTTACCATCCAATTATATTTTGGCAATGGATTTCTATAAGGTGTGCCATATTCTGCCCTGCTTTTAATCCATTTCCCAGAATCAAGAACCTCCTTCCATCTTGGTTCTGCCTTTCCAATAATGGTTTTAAATCTCTGCAATTGCGGACTTTGTGTCAGGCGCTTTATATTAAAATATCTGGATTCTAGATTGATGCCTCCTGAAATACTCATAAAAAGAGGTAAGACAACCTTTAATCTATTATATGCATTCAGGTCATTATTATACTTTGATCGAAGAGATTCATATTGAGCTACAAGTTGGTTATATTCTTTTACATAATTATTATATATCTGCACGGTTTCGGCTTTTTCCATTTTAATTTTAAATTGTTTGACTTCAGCTTCGATCCTTTCGAGCTTTCTTTCATAATCAATTAGATTTCTTACGTATTTTTCTATTATCAAGGGTGGCTTAATATCAATATCCTTAGCTGCGTACCCGGCAAACGCTTTCAAATCTTTTTCAGTTTTTATAATTTCTCTAACTGCTTTATCTTGATAATCTGAAAACAACTTTTCTGCCTCAGGTTTAAATACAGTATATAAGCTTTCAGTGAAATTATTTTTGCGACATAGGAATTTTGCTAGATTTTTAGAATTTATGAAATAATCTTTGACCGTTTTATCCAAAAGAGGACTTAGAAAAACAACTTTTGAATTTTTTCGTATATAGTCTTCGTCTATTCTATCTCCTTCAATATAGGAAACATAAGATACTGTAAGTAGTTGAGTTTTTTCTCTTTCTGTTCGGAACTCAGGCAATTCAACAGATAACAAAGCATCCAAATCTAACCAATCACAATCTGCTCTCTTTAACCAACTGCATATTCCCAATAATCTTGCTACAGTAGTTAATTCTCTAATTTCGGGGAATGCCTTCTCATACTTTGAGTAATTTTGGTTTAAATGACTAATACACTGCCTGACACTCGGTGACAGCGTTGCCTTCTTTTTTTTCTCAAATTCTTCAGGAGAGGCAAAATCATCCGCACTGCGCTCTGCATCTGCTGTGAATCGAGGCTTTGTTACTGTCGCATGTAGATAATCCATATCTGATTGAACTTCAATAGAATCTGGGTAAAACCAAAACCTAGTTCCTACCCAACCAGTTTTGCTTCTAGACTTTTCTGTCAACAACTCTCTTTCAAAAGAAGTGAGAAATGTGGGAACAAACTGTCCAGCATAGCTTCTTATGTCTTCAAAAGAGTGGGGATCTAATCCAGATGTTATGGTTTTAAATCTTTTGTCCGACTCTAAAACTACTGCCCCTAATCTTGTATCCTCAAGAAAACCCCCAAAATTTACAGTCACCTTGGATGGATCTCTATGGGGGTCAAGACTTATGAAGGCCTCGTTATCTCCAGCATGAAACACTGCCCTGTAGGCAACTGCAAAATCAGATAATTCAACATCATGTCCTGCCAGTGTTTGCTTGGAGCCTTCTTTGGCACAGAGAGTTAACCCATTATTTATGTCTAAAACAGCTCCCTCAAGCTGCCCCCCATTATGAAAAAAGTCTCTTATACCATCTAAATCTAAGGGAATAGTCTCACTGGTAGAGGGGAAAGCAGAGGATTTTATTATATAAGGGTCTAAGTTAAGCTTAAATTCAGATCTCTCGTAGTCATGTTTATATGAAAAAACTTGCACATTCAGCTCTGTTCCATCCTCGGGTAATAAGCCAGAAAGACAATGGCGAATGACTGAATAGTTATCCTCATAAGCATCTTTTGGATTCTCGCCGATAAGGAAAACTTTAGCCTGATCTTTATTGTCTGTGAATATTAAAACTCTTCCACCTCTAAATATTCCTACCCATGCAGGTTGCTTAGAACCAACAGGATAATGATCAACTACATTATGGTAGGGAAGTTTATCAGGCCCGACTACCATTTCGATTGATTGGGGTAATAAATATGAATATTTATCTATGAATTGTTGGACTGCCCCCCTTAAATTTGGATCCCCCAAAGCTGATTTTAGAGTTTGACCTGTTCTGATGATTGCGCTTTCATCTAATAAATCACCATAGCTGATAGTAATCCAATCAGGCTTTGTTAAAGTTTCTGAAGGGATTTGTTGGGCTATGCCTGAATTCATGAAAAAATGTAAGACAAAGAATGTCGATACAATAATAACGGCTGCAAGTCCAATATTCTTAAGTTTAGCTTTTACCTTTAATCTTTGTGCTGACCTCATTATATTCCCCCGATAAATCGCGTTTAACTTATATCAGAGAGAAAATGTGAAGTCAATACGAGAACTGATGAATGTTAAGGTTTTTCGAGAGCGTAGACAAATTATAAAACCTTTTACCAATCATCTTTCTTTCCTTGGACAGCAGGAATCGCTCGATCCTCGCTCCGTTTATCCGGTAAGTTGCCAATGGAAGGTGTATCAGATGTTCTTTGGAATAAGAGGGGCAAGAATCTCAATCACCGGAGGGATATTTTCCGTGGCGATCAGCCAGATGCGCTCGACCAGAACTTCTCCATATTCATTAGCAAGGATATTCTTCAATCCCTCCATGCTCTTCCAAGGAATCTCGTAGTGCTTTTGCTTGTAGCTCTCTCACACTCGTTTAGCGGCTTCTCCTATAACAAGCAACTGCCGTTCTATGGCATAACGCGTTTTTTTTGTCTGAACTGAACTCCTTGAGGGTTGTTTTCCTGACAAAATCATGGATATCCCACAGGAACGCGATGTCTCTGTCTTCAGGCGGCATAAACGACCTCACTGCTTTTCAATATGGCTTTCCGCCGTATCGGATTTCTCAGGCCTTCTTTTTCGACTAGATCCACTCTGCGGCCAAAAATTGTCTTAAGCTCCTCTTGCATCTCCACCAAGTCAAAAAGGCTATGGTGAGCCTCCTGAAAAAAATTAAGAGAACATCCACATCGCTGTTTTCATTGAAATCGTCTCTCAAGAAAGAGCCAAAAACTGAAAATTCTTTCAATCTCCATTGCTGACAAAAATCAATGATCTGCTTTCTGTAAAAATCGATTTTTTCGCAGTGGCTTTACTCATGATATCCAGCTTAATAATAATCGTATAACATAGGAATCGAGGGTAAATCAATAATGGTTTAAGCCCTTCATGAACCTTTTACGCTATACAATGATCTGGAAATGGATAATGACAAAAGTCGGCTTTGCTTATTTAATCCCGAGCTGTTTTCTAATTAATATGCATAAAGTATCTCTGATCTCTTTATGTCGAGGAATTGGGGCCTTCTTCCCAGTGTTAGGATTTATGTATATGTCATGTTTTCTGCCATGACGTTTTAGCTTGATACCAGCATCTTTTAACTCTTTTATAAATGCTTCTCTTTTTAAATTTCAACCTGGGTT
>CAYFYW010000466.1:0-4389 GCA_964347425.1 uncultured Nitrospirales bacterium | reverse complement strand
ACCTTCTCGACGCGATCTCCCTTTGTCTACCTTCTCCTGTCGAAAAAGCAGGCATAACACCAATTGCCGGTACAAATCCAAAGAGCGGAGAGGCACTTGAAAGAAAACCGTCAGACTCTGACCCTCTTTCAGCACGGGTATTTAAGACCATTGCCGACCCTTTTGCAGGCAAGCTGACTATCTTCAGAGTCTTTTCAGGTGTTTTGAAAGCTGATGCAGCGGTATTTAACTCAACCCGCGGCATCAAAGAGAAACTGGGAAATGTATTTTACTTAATGGGGAAAAAGCAGGTTCCCGTGCAAAAGGTCGGTCCGGGGGAAATCGCATCCGTTGCCAAGCTGAAAGACACTAAAACCGGGGATACCCTTACAGACATCGGTAATCCCATTCTTTTCGAGCCGGAGAGATTTGCTGACCCCATGATTTCCTATGCAATCGCCCCTAAAAGCAGGGGTGACGAAGAGAAAGTGAGCATCGGGTTTCAGAAAATGCTTGAGGAAGATCCGACGCTCCAGTTTAACCGTGACGCCGAGACAAAAGAGATGATCCTTTCCGGAATGGGCCAGCTGCATCTTGAGGTTACCCTTGAGAAGCTGAAGAGGAAATTCGGTGTTGAGGTTTTAATGAAGACCCCGAAAATTCCTTATAGAGAAACAATAAAAAAATCCTCAAAGGCACAGGGCAGATATAAAAAACAGTCAGGCGGACGTGTACAGTACGGTGACTGCTGGATTAAAATACAGCCACTGCCCCGGGGAGGGAATTTTGAATTTATCAATAAAATAGTAGGGGGTGTGATTCCGAGACAGTATATTCCTGCGATTGAAAAAGGAATTGTCGAAACGATGCAGGGAGGAATTGTAGCCGGCTACCCAATGGTTGACCTTCAGGCAACTGTCTACGATGGTTCGTATCATACGGTTGATTCTTCTGAAATGGCTTTCAAGATAGCCGGCTCTCTGGCATTGAAAAAGGCGGTACAGGATGCAAAACCGGTCCTCCTCGAACCGATAATGAAAGTTAACGTTATTACTCCCGATGAATTTCTCGGAAGCGTGATAGGCGACCTGAACGGAAAACGCGGAAAAGTGCAGGGTGTAGAACCCCAGTCAGGCAACAACCAGAACATCACAGCCCTTGTCCCCATGGCTGAAATGCTCATCTATGCGAACCAGTTGAATTCACTTACAAGCGGTCGCGGCATTTACTCTATGGAGTTCTCGCATTACGAAGAAGTTCCTTCACATCTTGCCCAAAAGATTATTACCGAGAGAACAAAGGCAGAAAGTAAAGAATAGATAAATGAGAAAACGCTACAGCCTATTTGCAGCGGTGTTGTTCATGTGCGCTGCTGCCGTATACTGGTTTTACCCGACGGATGAAAACAGAATAAGAAAAATTATCAGGAAGAGCGAGAGGGCGATAATAACTGAAGATATTGACGGACTGATGGACTCCATATCCTACAATTATACTGATGATTACGGCAACAGTTACCTTACATTAAAAAGAAGATTCGTGACTGTCTTCAAACGTCTGAGTGATATAGATATCGAAAGAAATATAATCAGAATTTCGGTGGCTGACAAGCGTGCAGAAACTGAACTTGAAGTTCGAGTTATTGCATCCGGCTCTTCTGACCCATCGGAATCTACAAGAGAATATATAATAGGAGATGCAGGAAGGGCACAGACGATAAAGGTCTTTCTTGAAAAATCACCACATAAATGGTTAATAACAGGTGTTGGAGGAGTGCTTGATAGAACAAACTACTGACTTTTAAAGTAACAAATAGAGAGTAGCGATGGGAGGTAAAGTCATGCTTGTAGAATTCAGCATTATCCCTTTAGGACGGAGCTGTAGTATTGGCCGTCAGGTTGCCAGGGCACTGGAAATCGTTGACGCAAGCGGATTACCTTATAAAGTGAATCCCATGGGTACTGTTGTCGAAGGCAGCTGGGATGATATTATGAGATTAATAAAAAAATGTCATGCCGCTGTCAGCGAGAGTGAAGATAGAGTTGTCACAACGATAACTGTTGATGACAGGAAGGGAAAAACCAACAGGATTGATAAGAAAGTAAAATCACTTGAAAAAAGGGTGGGAAAATCCCTGAAAAAATGATATATTCTAAATCCTGAATCCCGATTGGGTAACAAATTAGGAATTTTTTCGTGGGCTATTGACAGGCAATGTCTATTCAGGAGATATCAAGGCGTGAATATAACAGGGAGTTTTTTTAATGGAGAGATTTATCGGACTTGACGCTGGTTCAGTAAGTGTGAAACTGGCAGTTTTAGATAAAAAGGCTGATGTTCTTGAAACACACTATGTCAGGCACAAAGGAAAACCGCTGACAATAGCCTATGAACTCCTGCGCGATTTGAGTCCTGCCTCCTCTTTAAGTATAACAGGTTCGGCGGGAAAGCTTATTGCTAAAATATTTGGCATTGAACCCGTCAATGAGGTTGTGGCGCAAAGTTATTCGACGAAAAAATTGTACCCTGACGTCAGAACCATCATTGAAATGGGTGGCGAGGACTCCAAACTCATATTACTTGAAAACGGCAGGATAAAAGAATTCTCTATGAACTCGGTATGTGCGGCAGGCACTGGTTCTTTTCTTGACCAGCAGGCAGAAAGACTTATGCTCAGCATCGAAGAATTCAGCGAGACCGCTTTGGAATCTAAAAACGTGCCTCGTATCGCAGGGAGATGCAGCGTCTTTGCAAAGTCTGATATGATTCACCTCCAGCAAATAGCGACCCCGCTAAAAGATATTGTTGCAGGTCTTTGTTTTGCTGTCGCAAGAAATTTTAAGGGCAGCATATGCAAGAATATGACGATACCAAAACCTGTTAGTTTCCAGGGAGGTGTAGCAGCTAACAAGGGCGTCATAAGAGCGTTCAAAGAGGTTCTTGCCCTCGAAAAGCTTATAATTCCTGATCACTTTGCATTGATGCCTGCAATAGGCGCTGCCTTTAAGAACATTGAGCAGGGGATTAAAAACGTCTACGATGTGAAAAGACTGGAGGTATCAATCTCGTCACAGAGAAACGATGAAGGAGAAGGACTTGAACCGCTCTTAAATATAAATTCCGGATTCCCTGCCTCGCCGGCAGGCAGGCAAATCTCAAATTCCAAATTAAATACTGACTCGTCACTGCCTGTCAAAGCATTCCTCGGTATAGATGTTGGTTCGATAAGCACAAATCTCGCTGCTGTTGATGAAAATGGCGGGCTCCTTTCCAAGCGGTATCTGATGACAGCGGGAAGACCCATTGATGCTGTAAGGCAGGGGCTTGACGAAATAGGCCGGGAGATTGGAGATAATGTTGAGATTGTCGGAGTTGGCACCACAGGTTCCGGACGATACATGATAGCTGATTTCGTCGGTGCAGACATTGTCAAAAATGAAATCACAGCACAGGCACAGGCAGCGGTAGAAATTGATCCGAAGGTAGATACTATTTTTGAGATCGGAGGGCAGGACTCAAAGTATATCTCGATAAAAGACGGAATTATTGTTGATTTTGAGATGAACAAGGCATGTGCTGCTGGAACAGGCTCTTTTCTGGAAGAACAGGCAGATAAACTCGGTATATCAATAAAAGAAGAGTTTGGTGACATGGCTTTTCAATCACGGTGCCCGTCATCCCTTGGAGAGAGGTGCACGGTATTGATGGAAAACGCGCTCCTGGCGAGACAACAGCGGGGTGTAGCAAAAGAAGATCTCGTTGCGGGGCTCTCTTATTCAATAGTCCAGAATTACATCAACAGGGTGGTTGGTCACAGGACAATAGGGGAGAGAATATTTTTCCAGGGAGGGGTGACCTTTAACAAGGCCGTTGTAGCTGCATTTGAAAAATACCTGGATAAAAAAATTATCGTTCCTCCACATCATGAAGTAACCGGTGCCATAGGGATGGCGATTATTGCCATGAAGCATATGACGAAACAGTCTGCAGTTCATAGTCAACAGTCATTAGTCAAAAGTAAAAAAGAAGCCTTTAATTTGATTGATAAACTGACGACCGATGACAATCGACTGTCAACTAGTTTTAAGGGGTTTGACCTTTCCAGGAGGAACTATAAAGTCAATTCCTTCGAGTGTAAGGGTTGTGATAATCTCTGTGAGATAAACAGGGTCCGTATTGATGGAGAAAAACGACCCCTTTTTTACGGAAGCAGATGCGAAAAATATGATGTTAAACGCAAGAAAAAATACTCCTCTGACAAAAGCATGCCCGACCTGTTCGCCGAGAGACAGCAGCTGCTTACAAAGAGACATTCATGGTATCTGGAAAAATTCAAATCCAGCACATCAACGGTTAAAACCGGGCGTGCTGTCCGTATCGGCATTCCAAGAATATTCTTTTTCCATGATT
>CAYFYW010000465.1:0-4979 GCA_964347425.1 uncultured Nitrospirales bacterium | reverse complement strand
TGTTTTGGACAGTAGTGATATACAATATAGTGTTTATATTACTAAATAAATATGAATCATGTTAGAGGAAAGAGGAAGCTAATATGAAATGCAAAGAATGCGCGGGAAATTTAAAACTGGTTATGGGTTGAGGCAGTGTCCACCTGAGCTGCATGGAATGCAGCAGAAATTATCCTCTGCAAGAATATTTTAATGAAATAGATGAAAAAGCATGGACAAAAATATCCTGTCGTCCCTCTGACAGGGTATGATGAAAAGTAAACAGATATTGATGACCAGTAATCGGTCCAAGACTCGCAGAGCAATCATTGATCAGTTGACAGCTTACAATTAGAAAAACCTGCCAATATTCACGTTGACAAAATAAGGCTGTTTAGAGTATGATTTTTATTTTAATTCCTTTAACAATAAAACAAAATAGAACTATAAACAGTCGACAATAGACAGTATGAAAACTCTTATTGCGAAAAACACTGAAGTTAAGAGCAAATGGCATCTCGTAGATGCTGAAGGAATGGTTCTTGGAAGACTTGCCTCAAGGGTAGCGGCAATACTGAAAGGCAAAACAAAACCAGTTTACACACCTCACGTAGACACTGGAGATTTTGTTGTTGTTGTTAATGCAAATAAAGTGCGACTTACAGGCAATAAACTTGAACAAAAAATGTACTACCATCATTCGGGTTATCCGGGTGGAATTAAAAAGAAGTCCGCAAAAGACCTTATGAAAAATACGCCTGAAAAATTAGTTACCTCCGCTGTCCGCGGTATGCTACCAAAAAATACGCTTGGCAGGCTCCAGCTAAAGAAATTAAAAGTCTACAGCGGACCCGAGCATCCACATAAAGCACAAAACCCTGAGGTTTTAAAACTTTTAAGATAATGATTACAAGGATGTGAAATAAAACAGCGAGCCCGCTTAAATAGCAAGTAGAGAGAAAGAATCAGTGTAATCAGCTATAATTCATAGCAGGAGGGAGATTGGATACGACTGAAATTCAATACATAGCTACAGGCAAAAGAAAGACGTCTATAGCAAGGATAACATTAAGAGAGGGCAAAGGCGATATCAACATCAATAAAATGCCCCTTAACAAATTCTTTCCTTCTGACACCCTTAAAATGATTGTACGACAGCCTTTAGAATCAGTTGCGGTCACCGGTAAATATGATATCTCGATCAAAGTTCATGGCGGCGGTACATCTGGACAGGCCGGTGCAATAAGACATGGGATCGCAAAGGCATTGGTGCAGATGAATTCAGATTTCAGAGCAAAACTTAAAAAAGACGGTTTCCTGACAAGAGATCCCCGGGTAAAGGAGAGGAAGAAGTACGGTCAAAAAGGCGCCAGAAAACGCTTCCAGTTCTCCAAACGATAAATATATTAAGTTACTCAGTCATTTAGTTATTAAGTCATTCCTGAAAGAATCCTGTATAATAATTCCAACAACTCAATAACTTAATTACTTAATTACTCATGATTAAGGTAGCAATCATAGGTGGAAGTGGATATACGGGTGGTGAACTTTTAAGACTGCTCGAACAGCATCCGTACATAAAGATAACCGCGGTCACTTCAGAGCGTTCAAAAGGCAAGCCTGTTTCCGGATCGTTCCCCAATTTAAAGAACTGCCGGTTAAAATTCGAACCATTAAAGATTAAAAATATTATGAAGAAGGCAGACCTGTTTTTTCTCTGCCTGCCTCACAGAACATCTCAGGATGTTGTTGCGACGCTTTATAAAGTCGGCAAGAAAGTAATAGATCTCTCCGCCGACTTCCGCCTAAAGGACGCGGCGGTATACTGGAAGTGGTACGACACACAGCACAAATTCCCGACTCTGCTAAAAAAGGCTGTATACGGGCTTCCGGAACTGTACAGGGAAAAGATAAAACGCGCATCAATAATAGCCAACCCGGGCTGTTACCCGACAGGCGCCATCCTGGGTCTTGCGCCGATTATGAAGAACTCTGCAGTTGATTTTGACTCTATAATTGTGGATTCGAAATCAGGTGTGTCGGGTGCCGGAAGGAATCCCGCACTGCCGTTTATGTTCTCAGAGGTAAATGAATCCGTCAAGGCATATGCTGTTACCGTGCACCGTCATATGCCTGAAATAGAACAGGAACTGAGTTCCCTATCAGAGAAAAAAATAAAAATAAACTTTACACCGCATCTTATTCCTGTAGACAGGGGTATACTGAGCACAATATATGTAAAGCTTAAAAAGGACATAAAGCCAGCTGACGTGCACGGAATATACAAAAAGTTCTACGCCAAAGAGCCGTTTGTCAGGGTGTTAAAGAATAAAGAATACCCGAATACCAAGGCTGTTACGGGCACAAATTCGTGCGATATTGCCCTGTTTGTTGACAAGCACAAGAAGTCGCTCATAATAGTAACTGCAATTGATAACCTTTTAAAGGGTGCGTCTGGACAAGCCGTGCATAATATGAATATTATGTACGGCTTTGACGAAACAACCGGACTTAAAACAACCTCTGCTTATCCATAATGATATTTAAGTAATTGAGTTATTCAGTCATTGAGAAATTAAGTCATTAAGTAATTTAAATGACTCAGTGACTCAATAACTTAATGACCATCTAACTTTTTGGGAAGAATGAAAAAAGCACCTGACAAAACAGTGATAGTCCCCGGATTCAAGTTCTCAGGCATATCAGCCGGATTAAAAAAGACCAGGAATAAAGACCTTGCCTTAATATATTCAGATAGTGAAGCTGTTATTGCGGGGCTTTTTACCACAAACAAAATAAAGGCGGCGCCGGTGAAACTCGACATCGCCCGAATCATCTCACAAAGGGGCCAGGCAATTATTGTAACCAGCGGCAATGCGAATGCGTGCACGGGAAAGCAGGGTCTGAGAAACGCAAGGGAAATGGCTCAGTTGACAGCTCACGCATTGGGAATCCCTTCCAGACTCGTTTATGTCTCGTCCACGGGGGTTATCGGGAAAAGCCTTCCGATGAACAAAATCAGAAACGCCATACCTGAAGCGGTACACAAACTTGCAGCCGGTTCTATAAAAGATGCTGCTGCTGCGATAATGACCACTGACACCTTTCCGAAGATTGTCTCAAGGAAAATAAATATTGCAGGGAAAAAAGGGACTATTGCCGGCATTGCAAAGGGAGCCGGCATGATCAATCCGAACATGGCTACCATGCTGTGTTTTATTGTCACTGATATAGCGGTCGGGCCCCGGGCGCTGAATTCTGCTCTGGGAGAAGCGGTGAAAAAGTCATTTAACAGACTGACTGTAGACAATGACATGAGCACAAACGATACCGTAATGATCATGGCAAATGGGATGATAAAAAATAAACCTATAACGAAAGGCTCCCCCCTTTATGGTAAATTCGAAAATGCCTTGAGCACGGTTGCTTATGATCTCGCAAAAATGATTGTCAGTGATGCCGAGGGCGCTACAAAACTTGTTGAGGTAATTGTCAAAGGGGCTAAGTCCGAATCTGACGCGGAAAAAGCCGCCAGGGCAATTGCAGGTTCGCTTCTTGTAAAAACCGCAGTGTACGGAAAAAGCCCGAACTGGGGAAGGATTATCGCGGCCATCGGCTATTCAGGCGCAAGGGTTAAAGAAGAGAAAATCACCCTGCATATCAATAATTTCAAGGTCGTTAGCAAAGGTGTAGGAGTTCATAAGGCACCAAAGAGCCTCTTTTCAAAAGATGAGATCACGATCACTGCAGACCTTAACCTCGGTAAAAAAGAAGCGTGCATGCTCACCTCTGATTTAACGGAGCAATATGTAAAAATCAACGCAAGCTATTTGACCTAGCGCGGTCAGAATAGCATTTTTCTTTTACATTTCAATAGAACCCTTTCGCACTCATTCGCAAAATCAGGGTAACCTGTGATATCCGTCACATAAATCGCGGAGAGAAGATCGTTAAAATTTATGGATAGCGCATAAAAACGCTTGACAGATGATCATCTGTCAGATATTTTAATCTTAAGTGATTAAAACCAGGAGGGTTGGAGATGAAAAAAATTCCTTATTTCTTCTTTATTCTTTATTTCGCTGCTCTTATTGCCTCGGTAAATGCACTGGACACAGCTCCTGAAGAATATTCAGTCAAAAAAGGAGACACGCTATGGGACATATCAAACAGCAAGCTCAATGATTCATTTCTCTGGCCTTACGTATGGAAAGCAAACCCCCGGATAATAAATCCTGATCTTATCTATCCCGGTGACAGGATAAGAATTCCCTCAAAAGAAGAGTTAATGCGATTGCCTTATATGCCTGAAAAGGAAATTCCTGTTGCAGAGGAACCAGAAATCTTGGAAACTGCCCCCATTGCTGAAAAACCGAAAAAATATATCGTTGATAGGAAATTCTACATTTCAAGCGGCTGGATTTCAGACGAATTTCCCAGCATAGGTGAAATAAATACCGCACCAAGCAACCGTAGCATATTTGGCAAAGAGGACCTCGTTTATTTAAAAACTGACGAAAAAGTAGCGGTCGGCGATAAATTTTATGTAATCAGAGATATTAAAAAAGTCAATCATCCAGTTACAAGAAAACCGCTGGGGCATCAGATAAGAATAACAGGAGCTTTAGAAGTCGTTGGCATGGACGGTAAGGATAAAGATGTACCAAAGGCACAAATAATCGACTCTTTCGAGGACCTTCAGATAGGAGATGGATTATTGCCTTATTCGGAAAAAATTCCGCCTCTTGTTCCGGATATTGCGAGAACCCCTGATATACGGGGTTACATTGTTGAATCCCATATGAACACTCAAATGATAGGTATAGGCGACATAGTCTACCTTGACAAGGGAGAGCATGATGGACTTCAAGTCGGTGACACCTTTTCCGCCCTTTCACAAACTCCTGTGGAAAAGTCTATTGGCATGATACAGGTATTTTTTCTTCAGCCGAATACATCCGTAGCTGTCATTTCAAAAACTGAACAAGATATAGAAATAG
>CAYFYW010000464.1:0-5604 GCA_964347425.1 uncultured Nitrospirales bacterium | reverse complement strand
AGGTACTGATGTTTCAGGGCGTCGAACACCGCTTCTCAAGAATTGCAAAGGTAATGGTAATACTCGCTGGACTATCAGGCCTTTATTTGATTTTCGAGAAGGGGTTGAGTCCGGGAGTCTGGATAATGATTGTTTTGTGGTCTGTTTATGCCTCTTTATTGTTTTTCCTTGAGAAACTTATTTTCAGGAAACTATTTTCCAGGCCCTCTGATAGGCAACCCGATGCAGGGCGGGTATTTGGTGCACTTCAGACCTTTCACTGGATTGTCCTGATGCTGAGTTTTTTTGCGATAACTGCAGGTATCTGGACAGCTCACTATTAATACTAAACTCCAAGATTAAAAAATCAAAATACAACCCTGACATTTCGGGATGATTTTTGATATCTGATCTTTGCATTTTATTGTAGGATGATCAACTTTGAAATTAAGAAAAAAGATGGTTCGGCACGAACAGGGTGTATATATACTCCGCGGGGAAACATCAACACCCCGGCGTTTATCCCCGTTGGAACCAATGCCACAGTTAAGGCAATGAATCAGGACGAGATGAAAGGGCTCGGTGCCGAAATTATCCTCTCCAACACCTACCATCTCTATCTCAGGCCCGGGCATGAGGTAATAAAAAAGCTCGGCGGGCTTCACAGATTTATGAACTGGCAGGGTCCCATTCTTACAGACAGCGGGGGCTTTCAGATATTCAGCCTCTCGCCTTTGAGAAAAATAAATGGTACCGGGGTAACGTTCAAATCACACCTTGACGGTTCAACACATTTCATTACCCCTGAGATGGTAATGGAAATTCAGGGTGTGCTGGGCTCTGACATTGCAATGACTTTTGACGAGTGCACGCCGTATCCCGCATCAAGAGAATATACCCTTAATTCCCTCGAACTAACATCACAGTGGGCAAAAAGGTATCTTGAGGCTAAAAACAAATCCGCCCACTCCTCCTGTCAGTCCATATTTGCCATTGTTCAGGGGGGGGTATATAAGGATTTACGAAAACAGAGCGCTGAAGAGTTAATGGAAATGGATTTTGACGGATTCGCACTTGGGGGTCTCAGCGTGGGAGAGCCAAAAGAAATAATGTATGAAGTAATACATTATACAGCCCCTTTTCTGCCGCAGGACAAACCCCGCTACCTTATGGGAATCGGCGACCTCCTTGATGTTCTAGAAGCTGTTACCGCAGGTATTGACATGTTTGACTGTGTCATGCCCACAAGAAATGCAAGGAACGGTACATTATTCACTAGTAACGGGAGGATAAGCATAAAGCGTGAGGAATTCAAGGACGACCCTGAACCTCTTGATCCTGCATGCACATGTTTAACCTGCAAAAATTATTCAAAGGCATACCTCAGGCACCTCTTCATGAACAAGGAAATCCTTTCCATGAGATTGAATACATTGCACAACCTCCATTTTTATCTGGATTTTTTTAGAAAAATGAGAGAAGCAATTCAGAGTAATACCTTTGCAAGCTTCAAAAAAGAACAGTCACCTGTACTTCAGAATAATTTTGTGGAAAAGTAGCAAGGAGAGAGTAGGAAGTAGAGAGAAATGTGAGTACTTACGTCTGGATGAAAATCCTCGAATCTGCTCCAAGCAGGTATGATGTGGGCATCCACATTCTTACATTCGGCAGGCTTCATAGTGTTTATGATCGTTTGACATCTCACATACAAAAGGGCTGGAAGGTCCTCGATATCGGATGCGGGACAGGGGCGCTCACAATAAGAGCTGCCGGGAAAGGAGCCGTGGTAAAGGGTATTGATGTAAACCCTCAGATGCTTGAGATTGCAGAAGGGAGAAGGCAAGATGCAAATCTCGAGGGAAAAATAGAGCTATTGGAGATGGGTGTAGCCGATCTCGGGAATGAAGAAACAGAAAGTTACGATGCAGTAATGAGCGGCCTCTGTTTTTCTGAATTAGGCGAAAACGAGTTAGACTATACGCTAGATGAAATAAGAAGAATCTTAAAGCCTGCTGGTATCCTTCTTGTCGCGGACGAGGTAAGACCAAAAGGCATAATAAAAACAGTGCTTCACCAGGTTATGAGAATCCCCTTCACAGTAATTGCGTACGTTCTTACCCAGACCACAACACATTCGGTCAGGAATCTACCGCAAAGAATAGAAAAAACAGGCTTGATCGTAGAGTCTCTCAGACTGAACAGCACCGGAGATTTCATAGAGTTAATGGCAAGAAAATAGGATAAAGTGGCATGAACCTTGTCCGATATGTTTTAGTAAATATTGTTACCACCCTCCTGGGGTTCTTCCCTTTTCCGTCAAAGACAGGGCTGATCAGAATTGGCAATCCTGGGAAGAATTCCCCGGTTCTCGTGACTTGCAATTTTCATCTCACTACTGAACGTGTAAAAAGGGAGCTAAGAGGAACAGATGTCTATCTCCTCGTTGCCAATAGCAGGGGAACAAACGTCTGGTGCGCTGCAACAGGCGGTCACTTTTCAAGCCATGATGTAATTTCAATTCTTAAGACAAGCGGCATAGAGGAACTTGTAAATCACAGGACCGTAATCCTTCCCCAGCTGGCAGCAACAGGCGTTGAGGCAAAAACTGTCCTCGAAAAAACAGGATGGAAAGTAATATGGGGGCCTGTCTATGCCAAGCATATTGCCGTCTTTTTAGAAAACAAATTAAAGAAAAATTCCGAAATGTGGGAGGTTACATTTCCATGGACGCAGCAGATTGAGATGGCTGTTGCCTGGGCATTCCCGATTTCTGTAATTTCTGTCCCAATCATGCTTATTCTCTGGCGTTCCGCACTTCCAGCACTTATCATCCTCATATGGGTACTGTCATTGTCAATCTTCCTGTCTTTCCCCTTATACAGGCGCTGGCTCCTTTCTAAAAAAAGAAGAATTGGCTTTATAACCTTTGACTTTTCTCACGGAGGTCTCCAGCTACTCCTCTTCGGGATTTCAACTGTCGGTATTGGATTCTATAGCGCTTTCTCAGACAGTCTCACATTTCAGCATATTCTGCGATGGGAGATTATTTTGCTCATTCTTGTTTTAGTCCTCACTCTTGACTTATCGGGCAGTACGTCTGTCTACAAGGGCGGAAAACTTGAAGAGAAACTAAATATCTGCATTGATGAAAGTAAATGCAGGGGAGCGGGTCTCTGCGAGCAGGTTTGCCCGAAAAATTGTCATGCGGTCAGCAAAGAGAAACACATTACAACAATCCCTCGTGCAGATAAGTGTGTACAATGCGGTGCTTGCATTGTCCAGTGTCCTCATGACGCCTTGTTTTTCAAAGACACAGTGGGGAATATGCTGCTCCCGGAGACTGTTCGAAAATTCAAATTAAACCTCAAAGGTAAGCGTGCTGTAAAGGTTGAAGAATAACGAGAGTATCATTTCTGATATAATTTAGTTTACATAGGCTATAAACAAAGTAGTGGGAAAAAGGTGGAATGAATATCCTCATTACCGGCGGTAACGGTTTTATCGGAAGGGCACTCAGCCAAGCGCTGAGAAACTCGGGTCACACGGTTATTATCACTACAAGACGCAAAACTACCGAAAAACATATACTTACCTGGAACCCCCCAGCACTTATACCATCGGACACAATTTCAAATATTGACGCTGTCATAAACCTTGCAGGTGAGTCCATTGCATCCGGACGGTGGACAGGAGAGCGAAAGGAACGCATCCTCTCGAGCAGGATAAATACCACCCGTACACTTTTAGAGTCAATAAAAAAAATCCCCCCTTCCTCCCCTTTGGAAAAGAGGGGAAGGGGGGATTTCAAAAAACCAAAGGTGTTAATCAGTGCATCTGCAATAGGTTATTACGGACCCCGTGGAGATGAGTACGTTACAGAGGATGCTCCACCCGCCGGGGATTTCCTTGCAAATGTCTGCAGGGCATGGGAGGAGGAGGCAATAAAGGCGAAAGAGTTCGGTGTCAGAGTTGTCACCGTTCGCATCGGGGGTGTGCTGGAATCTGACGGCGGCGCTTTACCCCCGATGACCACACCATTTAAATTCTTCTTAGGAGGCCCGATCGGTAACGGAAAGCAGTGGTTTTCGTGGATTCATAGAGATGATATAGTAGGCATTATTGAATATACGCTTGAAGACGATTCAATATCAGGCCCTGTAAATTTAACAGCACCTCAGCCAGTAACAAACAGGGAGTTCAGTTCTGCACTTGGAGAGACACTTGGGAGACCTTCATGGCTTCCTGTGCCCGAATTTATGATTAAACTAACACTCGGGGAGCTCGGCGGCATACTCCTCACAGGACAGCGCGTTATACCGGAGAAGGCTTTAAAAGCAGGATATCAGTTTAAATATCAAGAAGTTAATGAGGCACTCAGGGCGATCTTCAGTAAGAAGTAGACATCACAGATATTGCTATTCTACCACTCTAAACTCTTCAAAAACTCCTTATTGTCCAAAAACCATTTGACCGTCTTTTCCACACCATCCTCTATAGAGGTCTTTGGTTTCCAGCCAAGCACTTTTTTTGCCTTTTCTATATATGCCCACGTTGCGGTAACATCTGCAGGGTGCCTCGGAAGGTGTTTTATTTTTGCTTTTTTACCAAGGTTTTTTTCAAGTAGTTTAATCACATATTTGAGTTTTACCGGGTGGTCACTGCCAAGGTTTATTATCTTATAGCCCACTGGTTTCAGGGCCCTTATCGTTCCGTCCGCGATATCATCAATGTAAGTAAAATCCCTGGTCTGGTTACCATCTCCAAAGACCGGTATGGCTATCCCGGCATCCATGTTTTTAATAAACTTAAATATACTCATATCAGGCCTGCCGGCAGGACCGTATACTGTAAAATATCTAAGGACACTTATATCAAGATCGTAGAGGTAGTGGTATGAATAACTTAAAGTTTCAGCGCCTTTTTTTGTCGCGGAATAAGGGGCCAGCGGTGAATCAGTATTTATATCTTCCTTAAATGGCATTTTCTTAAGACCATAAATGCTTGAGGTGGAGGCCAAAACAAATTTTTTTGTTTTAAATTCCCTGCAGCATTCAAGGATATTTAAAGTCCCCTTTGTGTTTGCATCAAGATAGACCCACGGGTTTTCCACAGAGGCCCTGACACCTGCTCTAGCAGCAAGGTTAATAACCGCATCTATTTTGTTACTCTTGAAAATATCCATTAATCTTCCATAACGGGCAATGTCGAGCTTATGAAAACTGAACCTCGGATTGTCTTTTAAAGTCCTCAATCTCCATCTTTTCAGGGCAGGGTCATAGTAATCATTCATATTGTCAATGCCAATAACTTTTTTGTTCATCTCAAGAAGCATTTGAGAGACTTTCCAACCTATGAAACCTGCACATCCTGTAACAAGGATATTTTTCATTGTAATTATTTAGCAACAGACCTTCACTGACTAATATTCGCCACAGACTCCCACAGACTAATAAACCTACTTTTATAGCTGTTGCTTTAAGATAATTTACTAGTTATGCTTCATGCTGAGATGTTAATTTGGTTAAGGCCTCGATTTCAATTATTATTTTGTCTTCAACTATTATATCTGCTTTAAAATCTCCTACTATTTGATAAATCTTCATATAAAAATTCTTTGTCCATAAC
>CAYFYW010000463.1:0-3311 GCA_964347425.1 uncultured Nitrospirales bacterium | reverse complement strand
TTAGTATTGAGCCTGTGTAAATCTGCGCCTGCCCCGTTATATGTTTAATATTTTACGGGGGCTGAATGGTAACGGAAAGGATTAAATGCCGAAAAGAGAAGATATAAAAAACATATTGTTAATCGGTTCCGGACCGATAATCATTGGACAGGCATGTGAATTTGATTATTCCGGAACCCAGGCATGTAAGGCGCTGAGAGAAGAGGGCTATAAAGTAATACTCGTTAATTCAAACCCTGCTACGATTATGACCGACCCTGAAATGGCAGATATCACTTACATCGAACCTCTTGCTGCTGATATTCTTGAGATGATAATTGAAAAGGAGCGCCCCGATGTCCTTCTTCCCACAATGGGTGGACAGACTGCTCTAAATCTCGCTGTGGAACTGTCCGAGAAAGGAGTTCTTGAAAAATATAAAGTAGAGCTGATAGGGGCAAAACTTCACGCAATAAAAAAGGCGGAAGACAGGGAGATGTTTAAAGAAGCAATGGAAGCGATCGGGTTGGAGATCCCCAAAAGCGCTTATGTAAATTCTATCGCTGAAGGTATCAAGGCTGTTGAATATATTAATTTTCCGGCTATCTTGAGGCCCTCTTTTACACTGGGCGGTACGGGCGGAAGTATTGCCCATAATATGGCGGAATACATTGAGAACCTTGGCAATGCTCTTAAACTCAGTCCTGTCCATCAGGTCCTTGTGGAGGAATCTGTTCTCGGATGGAAGGAATATGAACTCGAAGTTATGCGGGACAATAAGGATAATGTTGTTATAATCTGTTCCATAGAAAATTTTGATCCCATGGGAATTCACACTGGAGACTCCATTACCGTCGCACCTGCCCAGACCCTCACTGACAAGGAATATCAAAGAATGAGAGACGCCTCGATAAGTATAATACGGGAAATAGGCGTTGATACAGGTGGTTCAAATATCCAGTTCGCCGTAAACCCCTTTGACGGCCGCATGATTGTAATTGAAATGAATCCGAGGGTATCAAGGAGTTCTGCCCTTGCGTCCAAGGCTACAGGGTTCCCGATAGCCAAAATAGCCGCCAAACTGGCGGTAGGTTTAACACTCGATGAAATACCAAATGATATAACTAAAGAGACCCCTGCATCCTTCGAGCCGGCCATTGATTATGTTGTTGTGAAATTTCCCAGATTTGCTTTTGAAAAATTTCCTGAGGCTGACCCCACACTGACAACACAGATGAAATCTGTGGGTGAAGTTATGGCAATCGGCAGAACCTTTAAAGAGGCGCTGATGAAATCAATTCGCAGTCTTGAGATTGAAAGTTATGGTTTTGAAACAGTGAAAGCCGGCTTCAATGAGATTAAAACAAAACTGAGAAATCCCGGTTCTGACCGTGTATGGTATATCGCCCAGGCATTCAGGCTGGGAATTGGTATCGATGAACTGCATGAACTGACATGGATTGACCCGTGGTTTCTTTACAATATTAAGCAGATAATAGACATGGAGAATGAAATTGAAAATCTCATATCCGGCTCAGGAAAAGGGAGAAACTTAAGTCTGGCTCCTTATTTAATACCAAAAGAACTGTTAAGAAAGTCAAAAGAGTACGGTTTTTCCGACGGGAGAATAGCCGGATTGATGAATACAGAAGAAAAAAATTTAAAACATGTTAGAGCTGACACCGGAATAAAGCCTGTATATAAAATGGTTGATACCTGCGCCGCTGAATTTAAGGCATATACCCCGTATCTTTATTCAACTTATGAAAGACCATTCTATGAAGTAACTCGTGACGCTTCATCAGTTAAGGGTAAAAATCAGGAATCAGCACGCGCATCTTCAGACTCTGAAGACAGCCCGTTACCCGTTACCCGTCACACATCACGTATTGTTGAGTGTGAAGCAAATCCGTCTGAGAGGGAAAAGATCATAATCCTTGGAAGTGGACCGAACAGAATTGGTCAGGGCATTGAATTTGACTACTGCTGCGTTCATGCTGTATTTGCCCTGAAGGAACAGGGCTATGAAACAATAATGGTAAACTGTAATCCTGAAACCGTCAGTACTGATTATGATACAGCAGACAGGTTGTATTTCGAACCATTAACGATTGAAGATGTCCTGAATATAATCGAAACGGAAAAACCACAAGGAGTTATAGTGCAATTTGGCGGACAGACACCATTAAAACTCGCTGTACCGCTCGAAAACGAAGGAGTTAAAATCCTCGGCACATCCGCTGACTCAATAGATAGAGCTGAGGATAGAAAGCGGTTCAAAACACTCCTTCATAAACTGAACCTCAGACAGCCCGAAAGCGGAACGGCCACGTCTGTTAACGAAGCGATTGAAACAGCAAAAGGGATAGGCTTTCCCGTGATGGTAAGACCATCCTATGTACTCGGTGGAAGGGCAATGGAAATTGTATATGATGCAGGGAGTATCAAAGACTATATGAAAAGGGCTGTCAGCGTATCTCCTGAACATCCGGTATTGATCGATAAATACCTTGAAGACGCCATTGAAATTGATGTTGATGCAATCTCCGATGGGAGCGACGTAATTATAGGTGGGATTATGGAACACATAGAAGAGGCCGGCATCCATTCAGGAGATTCTGCATGCTCTCTTCCCCCGCATTCCCTTTCTGATGAAACGATAGATAATGTAAAAGCCCAGACAACCGCCCTTGCCAGGGAATTAAACGTCATTGGGCTCATGAATGTTCAATTCGCGGTGAAAGGGGGCGATATCTACATACTGGAGGTTAATCCACGGGCGTCGCGCACAATCCCGTATGTCAGTAAAGCAACCGGCATACCACTCGCTAAAATAGCTGCAAAAGTTATGGCCGGAATGTCTCTGAAAGATACGGGAATTCCTTCGGAAATACAACTTCGCCATACAGCGGTCAAAGAGGCGGTATTTCCCTTTGACCGGTTTCGGGGGGTGGACCCCCTCCTGGGACCGGAGATGAAATCCACCGGTGAAGTTATGGGGATTGATAAAGACTTTGGCAGGGCATATGCAAAAGCACAGACATCAGCAAACAATACCATGCCTCTCAGTGGAAAAGTCTTCATCAGTGTTAAGGATACGGATAAACCTGCCCTGCTTCCTATTGTGAGCAAACTTATATCTTGTGGTTTTTCAATTATGGCTACAAAGGGCACTGCCTTTTACCTCAAAAAACAGGGCCTTGAAGCAGGGCCGGTAAAAAAAGTTGCGGAGGGAAGACCAAATATCGTGGATTACATAAAAAATAAGGAAATAAATTTCGTAATAAACACAGTCAGCGGGGCAAAGGCACGGAGAGACTCTTTTTCATTAA
>CAYFYW010000462.1:0-9210 GCA_964347425.1 uncultured Nitrospirales bacterium | reverse complement strand
CCCTCCTCAGTGCCAACCCTGTAGCGACCGCTACAAGAGGACCTATCTTTTTCAGATACCCTTTGTCGAATTGAGCAGGGATCTGAATATTTTTAAATGGTTCTGCAACTTTAACACTGACTCCAATCCTCTCTGATAACAGTGGAACAAAATCCTTGACAAGGGCGCACCCCCCACTGAGCATTATCTCATGTATATCCTCCTGGCTGGTAGCCCCCTTGAAATAGTCAAATGACCTGGAAATCTCGGCGATAATATCTTCTGATGCAGAAGTCAAAACCGATGCCACTTCCTCCTGTGATACTCCTTCAACAGCCTCCCCGTATTTTAACCGCTCTGCATCGTCATAAGAAATGGTAAATCCCCTTTGAAGCGCCTCGGTATACAGATTACCGCCAGCAGAGCTGTCTCTCTTAAAAATTGAATCGCCCCCTTTGAGAATGTTCATATTGATAGAACTCGCACCAATATTTACAAGGGCTATGTTCTCCTCCTCGTTAATCTCATAATTAATTTCATACATGTTCTCGAGTGCAAAGGCATCTACGTCGACAATTACCGGATTGAGTCCGGCCTCACGGACAACAGATACATACTCATTTATCTTGTCTTTCTTGACAGCTACTATCATAACATCCATCTGATCCTGTTCTTCCCCCTGGCCAATTATCTGGAAATCAAGGTTTACATCCTCTATATCAAAGGGGATATACTGCTCTGCTTCAAATTTTATTGACTCGTTTAATTCTTCTTCGGTCATCTGCGGCAGGGCAACCCTTTTTATGATTACAGAAGAATGGCCAGACACCCCAATTGTTGTGTCTTTTACCTTAATATTTGCTTCAGAAAGGATACCTTTCAGGATTTCTACAACTCTGATGGAGTCCAGTATTGAGCCATCAACTATCAACTCAGGCGGGATAGGGGCAATACCCAATGCAGCCAACTGATATCCGGTCTTGACTTCTTTGAGCTGAACAACCTTGATGTATTTTGAACCAATGTCAAGACCTATGGTTCCTTTACTGCCCCATATCATAGTCTTATCAATATCAAAAAAAACCTTATTTTGTCAAGGTTTTTTTTACATTTTTTAAGAAATCCCTCTAAATTACACAAAAAAGATTGAGGCAAAATAAGTAAAACAATGCTTTTTTCGTCCTGGCAAATGATACGTTCTGCGTAAAACCTTTTTTGCGTAGATAGCCTTGAGATCATCCTTAAATGTCTTTCCCTGATATTTACAGCCTGCTCTTTTGTTAATATTATAGACAAAATTCTAGTCATAGCATCATCACCCATGTCTTTAATCATGCTCAGGCTCAAATTGTGATTAATATTTTATACAGCACGTGTAAGGAAAAAATATGATTCAAATCACAAAATTATTGCAAAAGCCATTTAATCCAAAAACCGCAATTAGCCCCCGTAAAATATTAAACATGTAACGGGGCAGGCACAGATTTCACAGACTAAAGTATTTATTTTTTTAGCAACTAATTTTCACTAATAAATATCCACAAATCATAAAGAGAAAATTAAAAAAATAATTTATAAAATTAGTGATAATTCATAGTGAATATTAGCGAACAAATCTGATAATAATTCTGTAGAGTAGCGGGCATCCTGCAGACAATGCAGGGCACTGCAAAATTCATGTCCATTCGCGGTTAAATAAACTGTCTGTGTACGCTGGATTCATTGACAAACATTTTCAATAAATTTTAAAATTTCACTATGCCTCAGGAAATTGAAGAAACAACACCAACAATAAGAAAACTCAAAATTAACATACCCTCTTCCGTGATTGAGGAGGAAATTGCAAACGCTTACAACAAGCTAAGGATGCGTGCCAGAATACCCGGATTCAGGATAGGCAAGGCGCCAAAGGCTATCCTTGAGAAAAAATTCGGCAGGGACATTGAAGCCGAGGTAATAGAAAAAGTTGTTCCCGAGTTTTATTCAAAGGCAGTTAGAGAAGCACAGATACTCCCTATTACCTATCCTGATATAGACAGAAAACTCGAACTTGAAAAAGACGAGCCCGGTACGAGCAGATACCGACCTCTTTCATTCACAGCAACGGTTGAGATAAAACCGGAGATAAAAGATCTCAATTATGAGGGTATTGATTTAAAAGAAAAAACATTCTCCGTGGAAGACCGGGAAGTTGAAACAGCAATCAAGACATTGCAGGAAAGCAGGGCTCTGCTTACAGCATGCGAGGGACCCGTAAAAGATGGGGACACGGCTATCATTGACTGTGACGCCTTTATTGACGGCAAAGAATTAAATGAGCTGAAATCAAAGGATTATCCGTTCATCCTCGGCTCACCGGTAATGCCAAAAGAGTTCAGCGACGCATTCGCAGACAAAAAAAAGGGAGATAGCTTTGAAATTAGAATAAATTTTGACGAGACCCATACCCACAAGACGATAGCGGGCAAAGAAGTTCTCTTTAAGGTTTCAATAACAGAGATGAAGGAAAAGGTTCTCCCTCAGCTGGATGATGAATTTGCAAAAGGTTTTGATTGCAGCAATATTGAAGAGCTAAAAAAGAACGTTTACGAAAACATATATAACAGAAAGAAAAACCAAAAAACCGACGAACATAAACAAGAGTTGATAGAGCACCTTATCAGAAACCACAATTTTGAAGTCCCCAGCTCCATGGTAAAGAGAGAGCTTGAATTTTTGATTGAAGAGACAAAGCAGAACGCAATGAGGAGAGGCGAAGCAGTCAAGACAGACGACGAGCTGAAAAAAGAATATGAACCAAAGGCACGTGAAAACGTAAAATGCATTGTTCTCCTGGAGTCCATCGGTAAAAAAGAGAAAATAGAGGTAAGTGAAGAAGAAATGAATCAGGCTGTAAATGAAATTGCTGAACAGAACCAGCTAAAACCCGAAGAGTTAAAAAAATTATACATTATGAAAGACGGCTCACTGAACGGCCTGAAGAATAAATTATTCACAGATAAGGTTCTGGATGTCGTATTATCCAAGGCAGTCATTAAATAATAAAGTTAAAATTTGAAAGTTGAAAGTTAAAAGTTAAGGACACTGAAAAATTTTTAACTTATAACTTTAACAGAAAGGAAAACATTTTGAGTCTAATACCAATAGTTATAGAACAGACAGGGAGGACAGAAAGGGCATATGACATATATTCCCGTCTTTTGAAAGACCGGATTATATTCATAGGCTCCCCCATAGACGACATCGTTGCAAACACGGTCATCGCGCAGCTCCTTTTTCTCCAGACAGAGGATCCTGACAAAGACATCCACGTTTATATTAACACGCCGGGTGGAATTGTCTCTTCGGGGCTGGCTATCTATGACACCATGCAGTACGTAAAGCCAGACATTGCTACTTACTGCATAGGACAGGCAACCAGCATGGGAGCATTACTTCTTGCTTCCGGTACCACAGGTAAACGATTTGCCCTGCCGCATTCCCGGGTAATGATACATCAGCCTATGGGCGGATTTCACGGTCAGGCAACCGACGTTGAAATACACGCAAAGGAAATCCTGAAAATGAAGAGTGTTCTGAATAATATTCTCGCAAAACATTCAAACCAGCCTCTTGACAAAATACAGATAGACACTGACAGAGACTTTTTTATGTCCGGACAAGAGGCAAAAGACTATGGCATTGTCGATGAGGTCATAGTAGCAATTAAAAAATAATAGGAAAGGATCATGAAAGAAAACAGAATGACAAGAAACCACGATAAATCACTCAAATGTTCTTTTTGCGGCAGAGGGCAGGACGAGGTCAAGAAGCTCATTGCAGGACCTACTGTATACATATGTGACGAATGCGTCGTGCTCTGCAATGAGATTATGGCGGAAGAATTCGATTCTTCATTTGATATATCCGTCTCAATGAAGCTCCCCACACCTAAGGAAATCAAAAACTATCTCGATGACTACGTTATAAACCAGGAAAAGGCCAAGAAAATTATTTCGGTTGCAGTGCATAATCACTATAAGAGGGTAAACAATCCCAGAGATTCTGAAGTGGAGCTGCAGAAAAGCAATATCCTGCTCATCGGACCAACCGGGACAGGCAAGACTCTCCTTGCTCAAACACTTGCAAGACTGCTTGATGTCCCGTTTACCATTGCGGATGCCACAACGCTCACAGAAGCCGGCTATGTTGGAGAGGATGTTGAAAACATCGTGCTCAAGCTTCTCCAAAAAGCAGATTATGACGTTGAAAAGGCACAACGCGGCATTATCTACATTGATGAAATAGACAAAATAAGTCGTAAGACTGAAAACCCTTCTATAACAAGAGATGTCTCAGGCGAAGGCGTTCAGCAGGCCCTTTTAAAGATTATTGAGGGAACTACCGCAAACATTCCTCCACAGGGAGGGAGAAAACATCCACAGCAGGAGTTTGTCCAGGTAAATACAGCAAATATCTTATTCATCTGTGGAGGTGCATTTGTAGGTCTTGATGAAATAATAGAGCAGAGAACCGGCAAACGAAGAGTGGGCTTTGGTTCTGAAGTGAGAAGCAGACAGGAAAAGAAAATGGGAGACACCCTTGAGAAAGTCGAACCGCAGGACTTAATTAAATACGGCCTTATACCGGAATTTGTCGGAAGACTCCCGGTTATTTCTACCCTGGATGAACTCGATGAACCAGCACTTATAAGAATTCTAAATGAACCAAAAAATTCACTTATAAAACAGTATCAAAAGCTGCTCTCTTTTGATACTGTCAAACTCGGATTTACAGAAGGTGCTCTTTCGGCCATTGCAAAAGAGGCTATAAGACGTAAAACCGGAGCAAGGGGACTGAGAGCTATCATTGAGGATATAATGCTCGATGTTATGTATGAAATTCCTTCGCAGAGAAGCATCAAAGAGTGTATAATAACTGATGAAGTAATCAACAAAAAAGAAAAGCCGATTCTTATCTTCGAAAAACATGCCGAAACCGCCTGATTCAAACGCCGCATTTATTTATAGAGATAGAGAGATAAGCGGACTGCATCATTACATATAAACAGGCCCGGGGAGTTATTGCTGTGCAGCCTTTTTCGTGTCTTTGCGCAGATACAATCCCATAAAGTAAGGCTTTTGTGAAGCAAAAGCCTTTGCCTGCCCCAAAATCATCTCTTCTGCATACCTTACATCGAATCGCCAGGTCACGTAATCAAAAGTAACTGACCTCGCAAAATAGAGGGGCTTCAAAGCCTCCACCACATCTTTCTTGACCGCTGAAGAGCCTTTATGGTATACGGAGAGGAGCTGAAAAACCACCTGGGTCCACATGAGAATATCCATGTTATAGTAGTCCTGCTCAAACATTCTCTCAAGATTCAAGAGGGCATATTCATTAAGACATTTTTTCAGCAATTTTTCTCTCTGAAAGTACTCATCCCTCAGCTTTTCTTTCAATTCCCTTATATCTATTTTCAACTCCTGAGGTAATCCCAGGCGCCGGAGCCCGAATCGTCTTTTCTGCTTCGGTCTTATGACCGGTTCGCCAAACCAGTGATCCTTTTTTAACAGAATAAGATTAAAGAGGGTTGAGACAACCTGAGTAAACATGGGGCCAAGTTTCGGAGCACTGGCCCTGTGTACTTTAGTTCCAAGCCCGGCTTCACATATTTTGAAATTGCCTAAAATCGCATGTAGCGTCATAAAAATGTCTATGCCGTACTGCCTGACATTTGAATCCCACTTCTGCTTAAGCCAGTACCTAATAAGAGAAGGGGCAAAACCGAATTCACCACCAATAGGCTGACGGACATCCTCACTCACCAGACTATACAGAAGAGGATAACAGATATGATTGGTGATAGTTCCATCAAACTGATGCCTGGAATACCTTGGTAAGACATAGTCAAACCCCTTGAGAACCGGTTGTCCCAAATATTTCACCCATTCAGGTGTTATTGAGCGAAGATCGGCATCAACAACTACAACCGCTTTAAGGGTGTTATGTTTTTCTGCAAACTTCAATAGATTGAGAAAATTATTCCCTTTCCCATGCACTCCCCTGGCGGTTGTAATATAGTGTTTGGGGGTACGCGTTTCCGTTGACAGAAACGCTCCTTTTGTATTGTCCTCACTATTGTTATCAACATTTATAATGACGGATTTGAGGTCACCAAAATACTTGCTGATACCGATATCAACCTGCCTGACGACATGAGGAATGAGATCAGCCTCCATATACGAAGGGATACCAATAATGAATTCTATGCCTTTCGGTACACTACTCATTTTAAACAAAATAATGCATTTAGAAAACCACAGAGATAAAATTAAATACAACTAAAAAATTAAGGAACTCCCTAATTTTTATAAAAATATCCTTTTTGCCACAGAGATCACAGAGGTATGTACCGTACGGTACATACCAGAGAACACAGAGTTTAAGTTCCAACAACGCAATACACTAAATTAAGGAACTGTCGAACGGGGCATTAACCCCACTCGACAGATATATATATTTTCATCCTCACTACGGAGCAGTGTTGTATTCACCAAAGACATTTTAAATTAAATATGTTTTGTTTTCTCTGTGACCTCTGTGAGCTCTGTGCCTGCCCCGTTATATATTTTTACGGGGGTTAATTGCAGTTTCTGGGTTAAATAGCCATACCTTAAATTGAGCACCTGGTGTTTAATGCCCCCTTTTCTTCGTCAATGCATTTGCAAGCAGCTGCCTGAACCTTTGTTGTAGCTCTTTATCCTTTAAACTCCTGATCGTATTCTCTATATATCGGGAGTCTTCGTCAGTCAAAGGTAAACTGTTTATTACTGTTCTTATATCCGCTTTTTTTCTGAACGAATCTTCGAGCGGCAGCTTACCGAGTCTAAATCTTACTTCCCTGACCTTATAGGGCTTGAGTTTCTCACATATATCCTGCCTGTAAAAACTCAAATGATGCATCCACTGGGGGGTATCAACAACGATAAATACCGTATTCCCCTTCATAATATCTGGAAATGTGTGTACAGCAATGGTTTTTCCGACAAGATTTACCCACTGATTTTTTATTATCGAAATGGTGAGACCCGCTTCTAATCCGTAATCACGAATAAATTTTTTAAGGATGCTACCAGCACGCTGCATTTTTTAATTAAATTCCAATTACCAAATTCCAACTTCCAAATAAATTCCAATTGCCAATAACCAGACACTGTTTGATTATTTGAATTTTGGTCATTGGTTATTATTTGTTTATTGGTGCTTGGTTATCGGTTATTTAATGCATTTGCATTATACTGCCTTTCTCACTTTTCCGGAACGAAGGCATCTGGTACAAACATAAACCCTTTGTTTTCCAGAACCGGCATACGCCCTGACCCTCTGAAGATTTGGGGAGAATACACGTTTTGTCCTGTTGTTTGCGTGACTTACATTGTTTCCTGTAATTTTTTTCTTTCCACAGACAGAGCAAACTGCCATATCGTCCTATACCTCCTTCCTGATGACCTATAATACCTCTCCTGTTTTTATTTGCAAAAAAAACTCTCATGCCTACATGTCGGCACAAAGAAGCATGAGAATAATCCCCCTCTGCGAGTCGGAGACCATCCCCCCTCTAAAAAGGGGCTTCGGACATTTCATCTTTATTCTCATCCTACAGAGCAGAGGTTTGCATTAACAGCGATTTTTATGATAACATTTAAAAATTAAACTTACAACAAACCAAAAATTACTCAATAAATATAAAAAAAGCTTTTTGACTTTTCTTTTTTCAGGTAAGTTTGGAGGTTTAAAATCCCAGAGGAGAAATGAATATTAATGGCTAAAATCAGAGTGCATGAATTAGCTAAAAAGTTTAATGTTACCAGTAAGAAACTGCTGGCCGAGCTAAAAGAGATTGGCGTTGAGGCCAAGAGCCATGCCTCGGGAGTGGACGAGAAGATTGTCAAGAAGCTCACAGCAATTTTTGCAAAAAAAGAAAAACCTCCTGCGCCAAAAGCAGAAAAAAAAGCTGCAAAACCACATGTTGCCAAGAAGAAAGTACGAAAGACAACCAGAGCAGTTAAAAAGGAAATTGAAGCAGAGACCGAGGTAAAAAAAATAAAAGAGAAAAAGCCCGCGTTAGAAGAAAAACCACCTGCAATAGCAATTGAGGAGAAAAAAGAAGAAAGAAAACCCGTTGCAAAACCAGTTGTTGAGCCTCCGATACCGTCAGAGCAAGAAGCCTTTCCTATAGCTGAAGAAGATGAGGAAGAAGAGATAAAAGTCCCTGACAGGTTCAAAAAAGAAATTGAGACCAGGAGGATTAAAAAGTTTAAAGGGAAACCGGGAATGCAAAGGGCTTTTGATACCATAAAGAGAGTTGAAACCGAAAAAAAATGGTATGGGTTTAAACCAGTATATAAGAAACACGAGAAAAAGCCCAGATTGCAAAAAAATGAAACCCAGGTTACACCCCTCCCCACGCTGCCCAGGAAGCGAGTGCTTAAATTTCAGGAGGGCACCACGGTCAAAGAATTTTCTGAACTGATAGGACAAAAACTTCCAGAGGTCATAAAAAAATTTATGGAACTCGGTTTTATGCCGACCATAAACCAGCCCGTGGATGCAGATGCAGCCCAGATAGTTGCTGAGGCATTCGGCTTAAAGATTGAACCATCACACGTTGAAAGTGAAGAGGCTTTCCTTAAGGAAACCGAGGTTGATATCTCTGCCCTTAAACCCCGACCCCCGATAGTGACTATCATGGGTCATGTAGACCATGGAAAGACCACCCTTCTCGATGCAATTAGACAGACAAAGGTCACAGAGATGGAAGCCGGCGGGATAACCCAGCACATCGGCGCATACAAGGTTAAGCTAAAAGATAAAGCCATAGTCTTTCTGGATACTCCCGGACACGAAGCCTTCACAATGATGAGGGCAAGGGGAGCAAAGGTAACTGACATTGTTGTTCTTGTAGTTGCTGCTGATGACAGTGTTATGCCCCAGACTGTTGAAGCAATCGACCACGCAAAGGCTGCCAACGTTCCCATAGTTGTGGCGATAAATAAGATTGATAAACCTGAGGCAAATATTACAAAGGTTAAAAATGAACTCTCTCAATACGGTGTGGTAACCGAGGAATGGGGGGGGAAAAATATTATAGTCGAAGTGTCGGCGAAGATGAAAACAGGGATAGAACAGCTCCTTGAGATGATCCTGCTCCAGGCAGAGGTAATGGAACTAAAGGCTGATTATAACAGA
>CAYFYW010000461.1:0-2394 GCA_964347425.1 uncultured Nitrospirales bacterium | reverse complement strand
CCACTGTCCGCTCTGCAAAGTTCCTCCGCTATGAACGGCTGTGGTTCTTATTGCTGCTACGTCACTTCCAGCATCAGGCTCAGTGATAGCTAAGGAGCTTATTGTTTCTCCCTTTGGTATTCCAGGCAAATATTTCTCTTTTTGCTCCTCAGTTCCGTCATTCACTACCATTGGGCATCCGATAGCAGTGAGTTGTATGCAATATCCTATACCGCTATCTGCTCTGCAAAGCTCCTCTGCTATTACCACGTTCTCCACAGCACTAAGCCCTTGCCCGCCGTACTCCTTAGGGATCCAAACGCCAATGTAGCCAAGCTTAGCAGCTTTCTTCAGTATTTCCCTCGGGAATTTACCTGATTTATCAAACTCTCGGCCTTTTGGCTTGATCTCCTTCTCCGCAAATTCTTGTACCGCACTTTTTATATCCTTCTCTTCATCACTGAGTTCAAATTTCATGATACCTCACCTGTTGGCGCTTTTCTATTTTATGAACGGCATATAAGCTTTCTCGGCTATACAAAATAGATGCGTGAGCATCGTCGAAGTAGCTTCTGTTGTCTTTATTTCCACGTCAATTGCCGAGTATCTGATTTTTTCATGCGCTCAAATTCGTAGCATTGTTCTAACTCTTCGAGTAAGGCACACAAGAATTTCTCTCGGTCAATATCTACTTTGAGTTCTTCTTTCAGAGAGGTTAATGAGTTCCTTATGTATCTAGGGAAAGATTCCGAGTTTATGTTGGCGTTTATTCCGACTCCGATAACAACAAAATCAACCATATGGCCCTTTGTTCCCATCTCCGTTAAAACGCCGCACACCTTCTTTCCGTCAATTATGATGTCGTTCGGCCACTTGACCTCTGCTCTTAAATTGAACATATCGCTAATTATTTTAGCCGTAACTGCAGCAGCCATTAGGGTTAATTTGAAAATGTCTTCAGGACCTACTTTCGGTCGCAGAATTATTGAAAACCATATTCCACCTTCTGGTGAAACCCACTTCCTGCCCTGTCTTCCCCTTCCACGACTCTGAGTTTCAGCTATCACTATGGTTCCCTCTTTGACTCCTTTGATAGCTAGTTCTTTAGCTACGTCATTGGTTGAAGTTACCTCTGTGAAATTGTGGATTTCCTGTCCAATAAAATCGGTTTGCAGCTTATCCTTGATTTTTTTTAGTCTAATCAATTTTCCTTCGCTTGTCATGTAACTCCTTCTATTTACGGATTTGTTTTCTAATGCTTTTCGCACCCGCTAAAGGACATAGGCTTCACATACCAATTCCGCCTTAACGCATTTACACAAAAGAATATTTGTTGCAATTCACAAAAGAACATTTCGTGCGCGAAAGAGGCTTAACCCAGAGGTAGGATATTGGCATGAAGCTTAAGGCGCGGGATATACTCAGTGTAGCTTTATTTTCGGCTTTAACTGCAATAGGGGCCTTTATTCATGTTCCCCTACCATTTAGCCTAGTGCCGATTACCCTACAAACTCTGTTTACATATATGGCCGGAGCTCTCCTAGGCGGCTACTCGGGTGCTTTAAGCCAACTGATTTACGTTCTCATTGGTATTGCTGGCCTTCCCATTTTTGCAGGTGGAAATGCAAGTCTTTCAGTACTAGTTGGACCAACAGGCGGTTACCTCGTCGGTTTCATAGCAGGATCATTCGTCATTGGAAAAATGACCGAAGCGAAGAAGAATAACAGCCTTCTATGGCTACTCACTTGCATGATAGTCGGCACGACAATCATATACGCATTAGGTGTTATTCAATTGATTAACTGGATGAAAATCGACCTCGATAAAGCAGTTATCGTTGGTGTCGCGCCATTTGTAGCTGGAGATGTTTTAAAAATGTCCATGGCCGCGTACGCGGCCCATCGGATTAAAAGGATGCTACCTGAGTTAACCTAGCCTTTTGGCTTTATTCCATCATACCTGCATATCTGAATTTGGCCTAATGAAATTATAGACTTTTCTAGGTTTAAGCATTAGCAAACGCAGGAAACTTCTGATCAGGGTAGAAAAATTAATAGATGTACTCACAAACTAGTCTCAGAATAAAAGGTGCGCGCGGTCATGTCGTTGGAATTTGGATTAACCCTGACTGGTTTAGGGGTATTGGCTATGTTTTCAGTCCTTGTGGTTATCATAATCGCGTGTGAGATACTGAAAAGGACATTTAAGGAGGTAGAGGTTGAGAAAATCCCAGCGGAAGTGTTCGTCGAAGAGGCTCCGTTGGAGAGGGAAGGGGTAAGCACGCGCGCATGAGGTTAGGAGATGCTGCCATATTTCATTAGCAATGCAATAATGGTAGGGGTAGGATGCATACTTATCTACCTAGCGATAAAGAAGGGGTATGAACCCCTTTTGTTACTTCCCATTGGTTTTGG
>CAYFYW010000460.1:0-4545 GCA_964347425.1 uncultured Nitrospirales bacterium | reverse complement strand
AATTCCAAATATCAAGCACCAATTTGCAAATCCATTCTCCGCAGCCCCGATGCATCGGGTTATTGGAATTTTGTCCAAGTTATTTGCTTTATTTTTGGTCATTGGAATTTGGTCATTGGTTATTATTTGATTATTGTGATTTGGTTATTGTAATTTTACAATTTTCTCCTCATGTGTCGCTGTATCTCCCTCTTTGCTTCTCTTTTCTTTATTGCCTCTCTTTTATCATACTGTCTTTTGCCTTTTGCAAGTCCCAACTCTATCTTTGCTTTGCCTTTTTTAAAATATATTTTCAGGGGAATAAGTGTAAAACCTTTCTGACAGATCTTTCCCCACAACTTATCTATCTCTTTTCTGTGAAGGAGCAGCTTTCTTGTTCTCAGTGGATCGTGGTTTTGAATGTTACCGTGACTGTATGGGCTGATGTGACAATTAAGGAGGAATACCTCGTTATTTTTTATAATCGCATAGCTATCTTTAAGATTAACCTTGCTTGCCCGAAGAGATTTCACCTCCGTTCCAAGAAGCGAGATCCCGGCTTCATAGGTTTCCTCTATGAAATATTCATGGTATGCCTTTCTGTTCGTGGCGATAACATGCTCCATTACATAAGAGGATACCTATACTAGAATCCGCAAGTCAATGAGCCTTTATATTAAGTGTTTCCATCCCTTTTTGCGTCCTTATTCAATAGTTGATATGTCCCGTGCTATCAGTGATGACATTTGATGTTTTTATTGGGTGTTGTTATTATTGACATTGCTAATTATATTGTGTATTCTTGTAGCCAAAATATTAAGGAAAAAAATGGTAGTAAGAAGATTCTTTCCGAAGGAGACAGATTTTTTTGGGATGTTCGAATCAGCAGCCCAGAATCTCAAAAAGGGGGCTTTACTGCTTGTTGAGATGATGGAGAATTTTTCCGATGCCAGCTTTAAGGCAAAACAGATATATGAGATTGAGCAGGAAGGAGACATGCTTACCCATGAGGTAATGCGAACACTGAATAAGACCTTCCTGACCCCGGTAGACAGGGAGGATATTCATTCGCTGATATCCCGCACAGACGATATCCTTGATTTAATCTGGGCGACCGCAGACAGGGCGATATTATTCAAGCTTAATTCTTCAACTCATGAGGCAATTGAACTTTCAGAAACCCTTCTGGAAACTATAGAGTATATTGCAAAATCAGTCACAGCCCTTAAAAAGAAAAAATATTCATACGTCCAGGAACACTGTATCGAGATAAACAGGCTCGAAAACAGGGGTGACAGAATTTTCAGGGCCGCTTTAGCAAAACTGTTTGACGAAATAAAAGATCCGATTCTCGTTATTAAATGGAAAGAAGTCTATGAGCACCTTGAAGAGGGACTTGATAAGTGCGAAGATGTAGCAGATATCCTGGAAAGCATTGTCCTTAAGCATGCCTGAGACAATAATATTCCTTATTGTTATCCTTGCAATACTCTTTGACATAAGCAACGGCTGGAATGACTCTGCTAATGCAATCGCAACTGTAGTCTCAACGAGAGTGCTCACCCCGCTTCAGGCAGTGCTTCTTGCCGCATTTATGAATATCCTGGGTGCGTTTATTTCGACGTCTGTTGCCAAAACGATTGGCAAAGGCATAGTTGATCCTGCTTTAATAACACAATCTGTTGTGGCATCTGCGTTAATTGCCGGTTTTATATGGAATGGGGCAATGACGCTTGTTGGTTTGCCTGTCAGTGCGTCGCATGCCTTGATCGGAGGGGTGATGGGCGCTGCTCTTGCCTTTGGAGGTTTTGGCATACTGAACACTGCCGGTCTTACAAAGATCTTTACCGCCCTTCTTACATCTCCCATTATCGGGATATTTTTTGGCTACTTCTTAATGAAATTTATTATAAGGCTTTTTTGCAACGTTTCCCCCAGTGCAGTAAATAAACATTTTGGACGTTTGCAGCTTGTCTCCGCAGGTTTTATGGCGTTCAGCCATGGTTCAAACGATGCTCAGAAGGCAATGGGAGTTATCACGCTGGCTCTTGTTTCGGGCGGTTATTTAAATACCCTTGACGTGCCTTTCTGGGTAGTACTGGCGTGTGGTCTTGCAATGGGGCTGGGAACAGCCCTGGGAGGTTGGCGGGTTATAAGAACTCTGGGTCACCAGATGTTACAACTCCAGCCTGTTCATGGATTTGCAGCTGAAACCGCGGCAACGGCTGTGATCCTTGGCGCCAGTTCTTTAGGTCTTCCGGTAAGCACAACACATGTTATCTCAACATCCATTATGGGCGTCGGAGCAACTAAAAGACTTACTGCAGTGCGATGGGGAATTGCTAGAAAAATAGTTATGGCATGGGTTTTTACCCTGCCCATGTGCTCAGGGATTGGGTGGCTGACATATAAATTTATAACCTTTTTCGGATAATCCTGCTCTATTAATCAAACGAAATACTCCCTTTTCTTAAGACCCTTGGCGGGGTAACTGTAACATCTATAATTGTTGATGGTTTGCCGCCAGGTGTCTTCCCGCCATCAACAATTAAATCTATTTTCCCACCAAAATAATCAATTAATTGCCCGGGTTCCCGTGCAGGTACCTTCCCCGAGCGATTGGCACTCGTTGCGGTAATAGGAAAATGAGCTACCCTTGCCAGAGAAAGGGCAAAGCTCTTCCCCGGGATTCTTGCAGCTACTGTGTTTTGACTGCCCGTAAGCAGTTCTGGCAGGTTGTCTCTTGCCTCAAAGACAATAGTTAATGCCCCAGGCCAGAATTTTTCCATCAATTTCTCTGCTTGAGAAGGGATAGATTTCACGACAGTTTTCAGGATATCATTATTGCCTACAATTACAGGCATTGCTTTTTCCAATGACCTTTTTTTAAGTTCATACAGCCTTTTAAGAGCAGCCTCATTATCAGCCATAACTCCAAGAGCATAAAAACTTTCAGTAGGATAAGCTACAATACCTCCTCTTTCCAGAACACGTAATATCGCAGTTAAAACTTCTTCCACCGGGATTTTGTCTAATGACAATTTCAACATTTTTCGAGAGAGCTCTAAAAAACTAATCCTGTTCTCGTGATTCCAGTGATTTATTTTTAGATTACGACGTACAGGTGCGTGTGTAAAGCCGCATTGCAGCCCCGCCGCTTTACGCGGTGCCTTACGCACGGATTCTGATATATCTTACAATATTTTTTAGTCGCTGTAATCTGTTTCTTATCTGTTAATCAACAGCCTTGAAGGGGTTTTGTGAATGGCTGTTAAATTTTTTCTTGTAATTTCTGAAAGATTTTGGTATCTCTTTATAAAAACAGAGGAGGCGCCATGACTAAAACTTTACGGTTAGCAGCATTGTTATCAGTAATAATCTTTTTATACGGGTGTGAACTAGCATTGATAGGAGTTGGTGCCGGTTTAGGAGCTGGAACTTACAGATATATGGAAGGTAATTTAGAAAGAGACTATCCCCTTGCCTACGATTTGGCGTGGAATGCAACTAATATAGCATTGGGAAATCGTCATATAAGTATATCGAGCAGCATAAACGAAGGTGTCAAGGGGACAATAGAAGCGGTCCGGAAAGATGGTAAAAAAATAATAATAAAATTACGAGACCTGGGGCAGGACGTTACTTCAATTAATGTTCGCGTTGGATTTTTTGGCAGTCGTAATGATGCCGAAATAATACACGAAGAAATAAGAACTGTAGCGGGCTTAAAATAAAACGACTTAAATACTTGCGTTTTATTTATAGCGCTTCATTTAAAAAAGCAGGGAATTAACTCCGGCAGGCAGGATGGACCTTTTCTTCTCAGTTCCTTGAATACCTTTTCTGAGGCAAGGTCCTTCAAAATTTTCTCCCTTTTTTTATCGTCTTTTATTACTTTTATCGCCTTTTTACGCATGGAACCAAGATATCTCAGGTAATGGCTGAATTCTTTACCATAGAGTATTTCAAGCTCTCTTCTTATCGTCTTGGCAGCTGCAGGACTGCGGCCTCCCGTAGATATTGCTATTGCCAGTGATCCGCGTTTTACAATAGAAGGAGCAATAAAATTTCCCTCAGATGGGGTATCTATGACGTTTATAAGGTGCTCTGCATCCCGTGCAATTCTCGAGTTTGTTCGAGCGGACGAAGTGCCCGCAATGACAATGAAGGCATTTTTAAGATCACCCTTTCTGTAAGACCTCTTTATGTGAGTTAGCAACCCGTTTTTTTTTAACCTTTTAATACCCTCTGTAATCACCGGGCTTATAACTTTAACAAATGCCCCCGCCTTTATGAGGGCAAGGACCTTTCTTTCCGCAACTTTGCCACCCCCGATGACGACAGCCTCTTTGGCATTAAGATTGAGAAAGACAGGATAATAATTCACTTCTCTTTTGCACTAACGGAAACAATTATCTCTTTTGCTTCCTGAGATAACTTAGTTGTTGGATATTTCTCAATAAGGCTCATCAACGCCTTTAGAGATTTCTCAATATCTCCAATGTTCTTATAAGAAAGACCCAGGAAATACAATGCCTCCGACTCTTTCTTTGAGTGCGGGTAATT
>CAYFYW010000459.1:0-2073 GCA_964347425.1 uncultured Nitrospirales bacterium | reverse complement strand
AATAACCCCGTTCGACTTGCATGTGTTAAGCGCACCGCCAGCGTTCGTTCTGAGCCAGGATCAAACTCTCAAATTAAAACTGACTTGCGGGCCTACTTTATATTTATCAAAGAGCAATTTTTATTCTACCTTAAGGAAAGAGCTGTAAAGAGGCTTTTTCTAAATGGGTACCTTGTCAGATGCTTCAGGCATCCTCCAAATAACAAGAGGCTCGCTCACCGCATCCAATCGCTGGCTCCCTTACTAATGTGCTTAAAGTGATCCCCTCAGCTCAATTAACCTTAAGGTATAGCTAACTCTCTACTTATATTTTAACATAAAAACAGCACATAATAAATAGAAGACTCTTATGATAATTCTTTCTGTTCATTAAGTCAAGTCAACCCTGATAAATAATACATTATACTTTTTGTTGCAGTCAACACCATATTATATAAAAATAATATTTCAGAAAATTTCCACTGAATAAACCCGGTTTTCCCGGGATTATACGGAAGACCCGTAATTTACTCGTTATTATTATTATTATTATTATTATTGAATTTTTCATTTATTTCTGGTTATCCTTTTATTTTAACCCAAAAACTGCAATTAGCCCCCGTAAAATAGTAAACATATAACGGACCAGGCACAGAAAAAAATGTTTAAAATTAATGAGTTACTTGTTTCTTAGTTGTATGTAATATTACCTCCTTGCTCTCTGCACTGTATCATCTGGTACAGGGCTCTGTGGGCGGGAAAACAACAGTAAAAATATTACGGGATGATAATGGCTTCTTGACACAAAAATTCCTTTGTAGTATCTTATTAGCACTCTAACACGTAGAGTGCTAATATCTAATGAGCGCGTTGGATGAGAGAAGTAAAAAAATACTCTGGGCAATAATAGAGAGTTATATTGCCATCAAGGGTCCTGTAGGCTCACGTACGGTGACGAAAAAATATTCTCTGGGCTTATCACCGGCTACCATTAGAAATACAATGGCGGATCTTGAAGAATCAGGTTATATTACCCAACCCTATACGTCAGCGGGAAGAATACCTACTGAGAGAGGATACAGAATTTACGTCAACACACTTCTAAAAAAAGATACATTGAATAAGAATAAAAAATTTCTTGGACACCTGTACAAAAGACTTCGCTTTATTGAAAAAGACATAACTAAACTTATTAAAGAAGCGTCTCGGACCCTATCCTCGTTTTCTCATTATCTCGGTATAGCAACACCTCCAAGAGTAGAGGAAATCACGTTAAAACGCATCGATTTTATTAAATATGAGAGAAGTAAAATCTTTAGCGTCTTAATCTCCGAGGAAGGAATCGTCAAGAATAGAATCCTTATATTAGAGGACGAATCATTGACGCAAAAGACCCTCGATAAAATAGCGGAATACTTAAACAATGAACTATCGGGACTCACGCTCAAAACTATAAAGACTAAAATATTATCACAGATATCAGAGGAAAAAAGAATCTGCAACAAGCTTATACTCAGTGCCCTTAAGCTCTTTAAAAAGGTAATAGCATGGGAAACAGAAAATGTGTTGTATATGGGAGAAATCTCAGGAACCTGCAATCTACCGGACTTTGCAAACTTGAAACAGATTAAAGAACTGTTCAGGGCAATTGAAGAGAAACATTTAATGGTAAAAATGCTTGATAAAATGGCCGACTCAGACGGTGTTCAAGTCTTTATCGGTTCGGAGAATGCCTTTTCTGAAATGAAAGAATTAAGTATGGTTGCCTCAACATATAACGACGGTAATCGTCCGCTCGGCACCATAGGAATAATCGGTCCAACAAGGATGAACTATGAACGAGTAATTCCAATTGTTGACCAAACCGCAAAAACTCTGACACAAATTTTATCGGTAAAATAAGGAGAATTCAATAAGTGGCTGAAGAAGATAAAAAAGAAGAATTTCCAGAAATTGTTAGTCAAGAAGGACATAAAGAAGCCAGTCCCGGTAACACCCAGGCCGAAGAAGTTGAAGATGTTGAGCGTATAAAGAGTGAACTATCGGAACTGAAAAATAAGTATTTAAGGCTCTACGCTGATTTTGAGAATTATA
>CAYFYW010000458.1:0-1533 GCA_964347425.1 uncultured Nitrospirales bacterium | reverse complement strand
TGCATTATTCTGTGCAGGGAACTTGAATGAATATTCTTTATATTTGCGCATATCTCCTCCTTACCCGTCCTGTTACATGGAAATTCGTTAGCGAGAATATCTTATGTTAGCGCTCCACTACAGCTTGCGCCCGCACCTGCTGTACACATAAGACAGAGGTTATTTGTTACAATTTTTCTCTTGCTCAGTTCCGAATAGTTAAAATTATCTACTCTATTTGAATTTCCATTCCTCATTGACAGGTTGAGCATCTGCCAGAAATCGCAATCAAAAAGTCGCCCATCAGGTGAAACACTTATCAGATGTCTGCACATTACGTTTTTTACGGCAGCAGGGTTAAAACTCTCTTCAAGTTTGTTTAAATAATCTTTTATCTCGTCTGCAGACAGAGATTTACCGAGCCTTCCGATGGGCATATTGCTCAAGGCGATAAGATTATTGAAGGTTATGCCATGCATCTCATTCAATTTCTCTTTGTAGGCATTTTGCAACATGTGCTGGTCAGGAGCAATGCCCTCTTTTGCGGGATTGAACATAATCTCAATCTCAAGACCCGTTCCATCATTTCCATAGTCTAATGAGTTTAATTTTTTCAGTACTTTTATTGCCTTGTGATAAGTTCCTTTTCCCCTCTGGCTGTCGACCCCCTCCTCTGTATAGCAGGGAAGAGAAGCTATGATTTTCACTTTATTTTCTGCAAGGAACTCAGGGATGTTATCCATACCTGGCTCGGTATTTACTGCTAGATTTGAGCGAACCATTACCTGTTTGCCCATTTCAGCACAGGACTTTACAAAATGTTTGAAGCTTGGATTGAGTTCAGGCGAACCGCCGGTAATATCAACAGCGGTTATCTGGTTGTGTTCTCTTAAAATAGCCAGTACTGTGTCAACAGTTTCTGGCGACATCTCTTCAGTCCTGTCAGGAGAAGCTTCCACATGGCAGTGAGAACACGCTAGATTGCACTTATACCCCATATTGACCTGAAGGGTGCTGATATCTTCTGCCTGTAGAGGGTAAAATCCTGTCTCTTTTATTTTCAGGTCAAAAATGTTCATTTCTAAATCCTCCCTAAATTATTATTATCTTCAGGCCTCATGCTTTTCGAATTTTCTTCCAATGACTGCTAAGCAGCCTTTTTCATAGTCAGCCGAAAATAACTATTTGCATGATTAAGCAAATTCCTGTCAGTTTTTAGCAACATCTGTGCCATAAAAAAATCTTTACAATTCCTGACGTTTAATAGTGCAGAAAATAAAAAGAATGATCAGTAGTTGAACATGATGTTCATTAATTGGGCAGATATTTGTTTATGATTCATGGGTTAACTGGAAAATATCAGAAAAGCATTCAAGGTTAAGTAGTGTAACGATAATGTTTTAGGTTATAATTTAAACCCGTGCAACAAAATTTCGCATATTTATTTTTTGTGATACTTGTTGTTTCAAATCTGAGTTAAAAGAGGCCGAAACTGCATGAGTAATAAGCAAGAGAAACCGCTTGTTAACAGGCTTTTCTGTAGTTAAATTGACA
>CAYFYW010000457.1:0-2073 GCA_964347425.1 uncultured Nitrospirales bacterium | reverse complement strand
TTTATTGATGGGATTATTTGCCATCAATACCTCCCGAGTTCAAGAGTCTTCTGAAACATGCTCTTTGAGATATTAAAGGCTGTAACATTGGCTTCATATGCACGCAAAGCCGTCATCATATTTACCATTTCCTCAATAACACTTATGTTTGGCATGGCAACGTAGCCGTCTTCACCGGCATCAGGGTGCCCCGGGTCATGAACCATTATCGGCTGTTTTGTATCCTCAACAATACCTATGACCCTTACCCCCTCAAGCCTTCCCGGGTTTGACTTTAGAGGCATTGGTGAGAAAATGACATCCTTTCTGACATAAGGCCCTCCAGCCTCTGTCTTTGTCGTATGGGCGTTTGCCATATTAGAGGCTGTGACATTTATCCTTGTCCTTTGTGCTTCAAGCGCTGATGCGCTTACCGTAAAAACCCCGAAAGAATCCATGACTACCTCCTATTTTCTTACGCTTATAGCGTTTTTGAACATTCTAATCTTTGCCCCCATAATTGTTAACGCAGCATTATGAATAAGTGAATTTTCTGTCATCTTGGCCACCTCAACATCAAGCTCCACATTATTGCTGTCACCCCAGGAGAGGGTATCTTCAATAATTAATTTTCCATCAACCTTATTTGCGTTACCGCTGCTTATATGGTTGGGATCCGAGGTTAAAAGCTTGATCTGCTCTTTACCGAGAATATTGCCGAAATCGACATCCCTTGCCTTATATCCGGGCGTATCCGTATTAGCGATGTTAGATGCAATTACCTTTTGCCTCAGGTCAGCTGCCTGTAATATTCTCTGAAGAATTCCAAACTCGTTGTCCATTTTTTAATACCTCCAGAATGTTAAATTCCAAATTCCAGTTACCTATAATCAATGACTAAAAGTCCTGCGTCTTATATCCTGTCTAATTTTTGACAGTGCATTTTTTTCACCCCGTGGGAAAACTTTTCCCGTATTCGTTGAGTTTATTCCTTATAGTTCTCACACTTACCCCGAGCAGTTTTGCTGTTTTGGTCTTATTGCCGTTTGTTTCCTTAAGCGTCTTTATTATCATCTCCATCTCCATGTCCTTTATACTCCTGCCCGGTATCAGGTCCTGAGATATATCTTCACCAAACAAAAAGTCATCGGCCCCTATCAGATTGGACTCTGCAAGAAGAACTGCCCTGTGAACGGCATTCTCAAGTTCCCGTACATTCCCTCTCCACTGTCTTGTTGTAAGAAACTCTATTGCATTATCCTTAAGACCCTCAATTTTTTTATCGAGCTGCAGGGAAAACCTCTTTATAAAGTGTTCTGCAAGCAGCGGTATATCTTCGGGCCTTTCCCTCAAAGAGGGGATTTGAACTGGAAATACGCTCAGTCTGTAGTAAAGGTCCTCCCTGAATCTGCCTTCTGCAATTTCTTTACGGAGGTCCCTGTTGGTTGTTGCGATAACCCTCACATTAACGGGTATGGGTTGTCTGCCGCCTACCCTGTCTAACTCTTTCTCCTGCAGTACCCTCAACAGCTTCGCCTGTAGTGATGACGACATTTCTCCTATCTCATCAAGTAAGATAGTGCCCTCGTGGGCAAGCTCAAACTTCCCAATTTTCTTCTCAGTTGCACCCGTAAAAGCGCCTTTCTCAAAGCCAAAGAGCTCTGACTCTAAAAGATTGTCAGGAATAGCTGCACAGTTTACTGTTATCAGCGGTTTTTTTCTTCTGTGACTTGAATTGTGAATATAACGGGCAAGGAGTTCTTTGCCCGTACCACTCTCACCTAAGATAAGCACCGTCATATCACTTGAAGCTACATTTTTTGCGAGCTGCATCAGCATCTTCATGTTCTTGCTGGCAATTACTATCTCGTTGTTATTGTCCTGCAAACCATTTTTTGAAATAGTAGATTCAATCGCCCTCATAAGCACATCAAGAGAAAAGGGTTTCATCAGATAATCACATGCCCCTTCTTTCATGGCATCAACTGCGTTCTCAACTGTTGCAAAGCCCGTTATTACAAGTATCGGGATGTTTGCGGCCTTTTTCCGGACCTCTCTTATAAATGAAAGGCCGTCCATCTTTGGCATTTTCAT
>CAYFYW010000456.1:0-2053 GCA_964347425.1 uncultured Nitrospirales bacterium | reverse complement strand
TTCCTCTGCCCGCTTGCGCTCTTTCAGTTGCAAATTCAATTGTTTGTTTGTCCTATCCAGCTCCTTGGTTCTCTCAATAACACGCTCTTCCAACTTTTCGTGTGCTTCTTTAAGCCTCTCTTCTGCCTGTTTACGTTTGAAAATGTTGATGGAAAGGATGAGGATGGCAAATGTAAGACCGGCTATACTGACAAAGACCCCCCAGACCAACCCTTTGTGGACAGAATAAAATGAGTAGGGTTTGTTGATGACTATACTGCCTTTGGGTAGATCGGAAACTCCTATATCAAAGCGACCCAGTTGGTTGTAGTCAAACATATAACGATTCGGGCTTTCCTTGATGACGGGAATATCCCTAACATTTTCTCCCCCTAAAATGCGCAGGGCCATCTTTGCTGCTGCCTCCCCCTGATAATAGCCACTGGTCAGCATACCTCCCACAATCCCATAGCCCAAATGCATATCCCAAGCACCATGGATAGGTACACTACATCTCTTTGCAATTAGGGAAATACTTTCGTCATATTCGAAGAATCTGCCGGATTTATCTCGATAGAAAGATGTATAAAACACCACGTTATCGGGAGGCAGGCCTTGTAGTTTTTCTTGGATCTTCTCCATCTCAATGTCTTCAAGAAGGACAAAGTTCACTGACTCCTGATAGTCAGGAATGATTTCCATCAGCTTCTCATGTATCTTCATGCCTGTTGTTGTTGTATCATTAACGACCACAACCCCTTTTGTATCCGGGTGCAGCCTTAGGGCAATCTCGATGCCTGCCCTGAAATCAGCCTCTTCATTCACACCTGTGAAGAGGTCGTGTCCCTCCAGGTCAGAGCCTTTGAAAAAGTTGACTCCACAGAAGACCACGGGTGTGCCAGGGAATATCTCGTCGCGATGCTTGCGCAAGAAATTAAATGCATTATCATCGGAGGAGATAATCACATCAAAGCTGAGATTTCTAAACTTATGTTTGTATATCTCATGCAGTTGATGAAAATACCGCTCATCTGAGACTCTCTTGGTGTCCATATACTCAATGTACAGACTGACCTCCTCACTTTCAGCCCCAAGGACGGATTCAATCCCCTCTGTTATGTCATCGGTCCATCTATAACCCCTGTGGTAAGAGTTAAGGATAAGAACCTCTTTCTTCGTATTATCCTGGGCATAGGAGAGATATCCAGGTGGAATTAGGATAAAAAATCCAAAAAGAGAGAAACAGAAGAGTCTGAATGCTCCTTTAAGCCTCTGTTTTAGTTCCTTATACGTTGGCTTTTCAGGCATGATAAACTCCCTTTTCCATTATGCTTGACGGTCCTTCTCAGGGCAGTTGCATAGTTGCCTGAAAACTGGCTTTGAATCCAATAACCCGTTCTCTGCGCCCTGACTCAACACCTTTACGACTTCCACTAAGCTGACAACTGCTTCGATATAACAACATTACATCTTAATGTACGTCGTGCAGGAATTATGCCAAAACATTAAAGTGAGATAATTGACTGTAATTCAGCGTGATTAGAGCTTCTTTGTCTAAGTATTATGGGTAAATTTGATGTGGAGTTTGCCAACGTGCCAGATTTTTGACACTTGGCCACCCTGTTCTAATGGTAACTGAGCAGGTTGTGCGCTTAACGTGTTGGAAGGATACGAACAGTCTGACTTATGAAAGGGAATGGTTAATATGGATTCAAAAGCTCACGGATAAGGATGGTGGACTGAATGATCTGGGGGTTTTGGTGAATTTGCGCGATTATATAATATCTTGTGGGTTTTTCTATCGGTCAATTTTGATAGTATACGTGCCAAAACGTGAGATCCAATAAGGTATGGATCTACATATGGTAGTCAAAACATCAACCGGTTTTTTTACCGGATGAAACACGGTGTCCTGTCAAGCCAGGCAGGGAGCCTAACTGGAAATTGTATTCACCCCCTTGTACTAATGGCATGTCTGCTCAGTTATTATGGAGCTAAGATTGTAGATTACCAGTATACATAAAATTTTTGGCTTTCAATCTTCCACAATCATAGCATTATGTTGCGATTTCCC
>CAYFYW010000455.1:0-3015 GCA_964347425.1 uncultured Nitrospirales bacterium | reverse complement strand
TTATAACCTCACAAATATCAGCTTCTCTTAACTCCATTTTATGGGGCTTGGCAAAATCCAGTACATCATTCACTATTCTCTGCATATCTCCGGCTGAGTCTATCACTGCCTGTGCCGATGTATTAATATTCGCCTTCCCTTCCTTAATACGTCGTGCAAAACCCAAAATCGTAATTAGGGGATTCTTCAAATCATGCACAATGGTTGTGGCGACCTGTCCAAGACCAGCCAGATAACGGTCCTTTTCTGATTGTTTCCGATGCCTTCCTCGGGAATCGTTGAATAATGCAGATAAACAATAAGCCCAGTTAAAGCAACAATAATAAACATATAAAGATATTTATTGACCATTTTTGTAAATAGATAATCTTTTAATTTGAAATTGAGGGATAAACATGGGTGTTTTTTCCATGTATAGACTATACTCATCTTCAAAGATTTTCAGTACCTCAGTTTCTTCCCTTTTTGACAACCGATAATAAACATATGTAAGTACAGGAAACATCCATGCCGTTATGATAGTAGGCCACTGGATTAACATTCCAATCAAAACGAGGAAAAGACCGGAATACTGGGGATGCCTTACATAGGAGTAAGGGCCGTCAGTTACCAGTTCTCCCTTTGCGCCATGGATTCTCTTCCAGCCTTTCCACATTATCCAGAACCCTGTAATAACTAAAACATTGCTGATTAAATGGATTACAGTCAGCATAAAAGCTCCGCCGCCAAGAAATACCACCCAGAGGTGTCCGCTCGCATGAGAAAAAGGGTTCAAAGCGGGATATTTGCTTCCCAGAATTCCGGTGAGGATATAAATGGTCAGGGGAAAACCATACATCTCGGTAAAAAGGGCCACGAAAAAGGCAATGGTAACGCTCATGGAATGCCATTCTCTTCTTTTAACAGGGGGCAGAAAGCTCATGATAAAAAAAATGAAGATACCTGCATTTACAATTACGAGACTCCAGAAGCCATAGGCAAAAGAAATGTCCTCACCATGCATAATTATTTTTCTCCTTTAACCCCACTTTTTGTCTATGAAATTGTATATAGGCACAAAAACAACACCTATATAAATTCCGTATAGAAAGCTCTCAATGAGTCCGAGGATGAATCCGCCGAAAGTCAGCCACTTAAAAGCAGGAAGTACAGACTCAAGAAAAGCCGACATGCCGTGCAGGCTTTCAGGTACTATCAGCCCATAGATAACACAGATAACAAATGAGATTGCCAGAAAAATGCCTAATGACCAGCTGGCGACTCTAATATTTAATGGCATGCGCCGCCTCCTTTCTTATCAGATAACCCCTCATCTGAATGCCCTTTGTATTCATCGCTTTCCTCATCCCTGCCGTGTTTGCCGTGTCCACCATGTCCACCGCAGCCAAACCCGAACAGGTGCATGCTGATAAACAGGACGGCAAAGAGGATGAAGAACCAATTTTCTATGACCCAATCCATATATTTGCACCTCCTTTTGATCCAATGTTATCTCAAGATTTTGAAGCAATTATGAATATCCGGGATTAAAATTCATCTGTACAGACTTTTTCTCCGCACCTGCACCATACACATGAGCAGTTTTCATGGTTACAATTTTCATCCTTAACCCTGCTTTCGTACTTCCTTTTTGCAAAAGGCAACAGAAAGCATTTTATAGTAGAAGAGTTATAATGTCTTCTGAGAATATCGCAGGGCCGGCCTGAAGCAAACTTTTTCGCTAGAAATCTGTAACCTGCATGACCTATTTTTTCAAATAGATATCTGTTAACAAGAGAGGTCTCAAGCATTGGCTTAAGTTGCCTTTTCCAGAGCATATCATAATCCGATTCATCTACAAGGCTTTTTGCAGCCAAATAGCCTGATAAAATTGCATAACGCATTCCAAAACCCCATAAGCAGTCCTGGAATCCTGCTGATTCACCAATATAAAGTTTTTTATTATATATCTGTGTATCACGAATGAAAAAGTTACCGAAGCCTCCAAATTTTCTCTCATTTCTCATATCCAATTCCAGATTATCTGAGAAAAATTTTTTCATCCTTTCAAAATATTCGTCACCTTTCCTGTACTCTCTATAAATAACGGCAGCCATTGTTCCGTATCCGTGATTCACGAGGAGATATGCGTAGCCTTTTGGAGCAATATTATCATCAAAAACCACAACTGCCATATCTTCCATCACAGTATTAAATGTTATACCAACAACAATACCATCAGCCCCTTTGGGTCCGGTTCCTACAATAGCCTTTCCATCAAATTTATTAAGGCGGTGGTTAAACAGTATCTCGACTCCAAGCGACTGCGCCTGTTCCTTTAAGCCCGTATCAAGCGTTCCGGGCATGGGGCCTCTTTTCATAAGATAAAAGATCGGCCTGTCTGATTTTACTTTGACAGGTTCCATCTCAGGAGCATATACCGTGCCGCCATAATAAGGGATACAGAGGAAATTGTTCTCAATGCCTATATCTTTCAGCACATTTGTAACATCTTTTTCCAAACTCCAGTTCTCAAGCCCCTGAAAATCTCCGTTCAAACGATTGCCGACATCTGATGACTTTTCAAAAACCTTGACAGAGAATCCATGTTTGCGAAGAACAATAGCAGCTACTAATCCAGCAGGACCAGCACCTATGATATTTATTGTTTCCTTCATCTTAATCCTTAATACCTAACTTTTCTCTAAGGTTTTATCTGAAATTGTCCCTCTCAGCTTTGTGAAGAGGAGCAGAGCAGGGCATTTATACCCCTGCCCTTACTTTAGTCCACTGATTAGCATTCTCTCTGGGTTTTAATGGTGATGGTGGCTGTGCTCATGTCCTTCTGGTTCTGTAACATACTTTTCAGGTCCTTTGTCAAACCTTTCTTTGCAACCAACTGAACAGAAATAATAGGTCTTCCCCTCATGGGTGCTTGTTGCAGCCGCCTTGTTTTCTTCAACATTCATTTTGCAAACCGGGTCTTGTGCCATACTCTCACCTCCTTTGTTTTCTTTAAAAGTTTTCCGTTATCCC
>CAYFYW010000454.1:0-1975 GCA_964347425.1 uncultured Nitrospirales bacterium | reverse complement strand
AATAAACGTTGCTTATATATAAGCGGTGTCGTCATTGTGTTTCTCAGGCATTCAGCCTCCCTTATTGTGATTATTTTGGACTGCACTGATATTTGATTTTTGATTTGTTTATGAAACGTATTCCTGAACATGAGCTAATGGATGATGCGGAACAGGCCCGGGCTTATGCAGAAACCGATTTTTCAGAGCCGCATAACGCTTTTGTCGCACATTTTAAGGCTTGCTTTCCTCTTTTTTCGATCGGTGAGGTGCTTGATTTAGGCTGTGGGTCTGCGGATATTACCATACGTTTTGCACGGGCTTTCCCGAATACGCACATAACCGGTGTGGATGGTGCACAGGAAATGCTTTTTCTCGGTATACACGATGTCCAGCTTTGGGGGTTGACCCATCAAATCACGCTGCAAAAATGTAGACTGCCTGATTCAGAACTGCCAAAACAGAGGTTCGACACTGTAATTTCCAACAGTCTCCTGCATCATCTTGCTAATCCGGCAGTTATGTGGCAGACTGTTCAGCAGTGTGCAAAGCCCGGTGCTCCAATTTTTGTAATGGATCTACTGCGCCCCGGGAGTATTGAAACGGCAAATGAAATAGTAAGACGGTCTGCACCCGGTGCGCCGGCAATACTGCAAAAAGACTTTTATAATTCATTGCTCGCAGCCTACAATATCGAGGAGATTAAACAGCAATTAAAAGCTTCCAGTCTTGAATATTTGTCTGTCAAAACTGTCAGCGATCATCATTGGATAGCGTGGGGAAAGAATATTTAATTAAAATCGTCACTGCTAAGGTTCACAGTTACAGGGTTCAAGGCGGGATTCGCCCTGCGGGCCGTGAAAAAGTCTGTGGTAAAAATTAGAAAGAATGACTTAAATGAGTAATACAGGTCATAAGAAAAGCGAATTTATGTCGACTGCTGTCAGGGCCGCAAGGCTTGCCGGAAAGGTCATGCTCGATAACATGGGTAAAATCTCAAAAGATGATGTTGACATCAAGCAGGCATCGGACTTTGTTACTCGTGTTGACAGAGACTCCGAACAGATTATTATAGATACAATAAAAAAGAAATTTCCCCGCCACCGTTTCCTTGCCGAGGAATCCTTTAAAGAGGTTGAAACAGGGTATGAAACAAATGGTTTATACCGCTGGTGTGAACCAGATGGTTCACACCGCTGGATAGTAGACCCGCTTGACGGCACCACGAATTATATACATGGATACCCTGCCTTTTCTGTATCAATAGCGCTTCAACATAAAGGAGAAATAATATTAGGTGTCATCCTTGACCCCTTAAGAAATGAACTTTTCACAGCAGAAAAAGGTATGGGAGGCTTTATAAACGGTCGACACATAAACGTATCGTCAGTCCGAACATTGAAGGAAGGACTTCTCACAACAGGGTTTCCGTTCCGGAGAAAACATTTGATTGATGCATATCTCCAGCTCTTCAAAAATCTTTTCCAAAAAGTTAGTGACATAAGAAGGGCGGGCTCTGCAGCCCTTGACCTTGCACATCTTGCCTGTGGGAGATGTGATGGTTTTTTTGAAATCGGCCTGAGCCCATGGGACATGGCTGCAGGAAGCATTCTTATTAAAGAAGCCGGCGGTCTTGTTTCTGATTTCGGGGGAGGCGCAGACTATCTCTCAACGGGTAATATAGTTGCCGGTACACCTGCCCTTCACAAAAAGATATTGCGAGAGGTAAAAGATGTTTTCAAAGGGATTATAGATAGATGATATGGACAAATTCGGTATCTGGAAATGTTTTCTGTTTTTCGTTACAATTTTGGATATAAACGCAGTACTTCTGTCCATATTTTTTTGATGCAAAGGAGAGGATAATATGGCATATCCGCATCTTTTTCAAGAAGGAACCATTGGGAGCTGTAAACTCCGTAACCGTATTATCATGCCTCTTTATCCCACCAAATATTCCCAGGACAGTTATGTTAATAAACGAATGCTGGCTTTT
>CAYFYW010000453.1:0-3547 GCA_964347425.1 uncultured Nitrospirales bacterium | reverse complement strand
GAAAGGAGATCGAGGTCGTTAAGGAAGGGATTTCACCAGATGAATCAAGGGAAAGGGTACCTATCTCTTCAGATGTGCTTGAAGAGTCTCTTTATGAATTTAAGGATGTATTGTTTGATTTTGACAGATATAATATAAGACCCGACGCCAAAGAGGTGCTGGATTCTGTTGCAGTATGGCTTAATAACCATAAAGATATCAATGTTATTATTGAAGGTCACTGCGATGAGAGAGGAACTAATGAATATAACCTCGCTCTCGGAGAAAAAAGGGCAAAGACAGCAAAGAATTATCTCCTTTCTCAGGGTGTCACCCCCAGGAGAATGAATACCGTCACTTTTGGTGAAGAAAAACCGGTCTGCACGGGGCAGTATGAATCCTGTTGGCAGCGTAACAGAAGGGCACATTTTGTTGTTGCAAGGTAAAGCTGAATATTCTGTTGATTTTGCGAGAAAACAGATATGACGCTAAAAAAGGCCTTCGGGACAGAACACTCTCAGATCACCGGAAGAGATAATCTGTGTTCTGCGTTCTGTGTTCTGTGCTTTCTCTTTATTTTTACCGGGTGTGCATCAACCGATGATGTTGGCAGGTTACAGTGGCAACTCAATAACCTCCAATCGCAGGTCAATGACATAGAAAGCCAGATACCCGGGGGGGTACGACAGCTGAGTAAAAGCCTGAAAGGCACCGAGGAAGAACAAAAGGCTACGAGCGCGGCTGTTTCGGACCTCTTTTTGAAGGTGCAGTCGCTCACGACAGAACTCCAGATTCTTACCGGCCGTTTTGAAGAGGCACGGTACTTCTCAGAAAAAACCTCAGAAGATCTTACAGAAAGCAAAGATTCCCTCATTGCACAGATAAAAGAGTTAGAAGTTTCTATAAATGACCTGAAGAGAAGAATTGCCAGCATCGAGAGAGAAAAAACGCTGGTTGAAAAACAGAAACCGGCCCGGGATATTAAAAAGACAAAAGAGAAAGAGTTACCAGAAGCACCTGCGAAAAAAGCCAAAGACGTTTATATGGAGGCATATAAACTTTTCAAGGAAGAAAGGTTTGGCGAGGCTCGAGAAAGATTTTTGGGTATATTGGAAAATTATCCTGAAAATGAATATTCAGACAATGCCCGGTTCTGGATAGGTGAGAGCTATTACAGGGGAAAAAATTACGAAGATGCCATCCTTGCCTACGAGGAACTCCTGAAGAAAAACCCGACGAGTGACAAGGTTTCGGGAGCACTTCTGAAGCAGGGGCTAGCATTTTTTGAGCTAAACGACAAAAAGACCGGCAAGATAATCCTGGAAAAACTTATTGAAAAATTTCCTGATTCTGAACAGGCAAAGCATGCAAAGAAAAAACTGAGCCCGCCCACACCTCCGAAGAAAAAATAGTGAAGTCCTCACGTCTGTATCCTGTCTGATTTTTAATTTTTACATCTGTTATACTGTCTGAAAAAATCCAGCCGTAGGCGGAGGAAGGGTTCTGACAGGCAATCATCCGATAAAACAGCGGCTTCTTCTCATAATCTTCCTCCTGCTATTGCCTTCATTATCAATTGCAGCGGATTTCACGCTCGGCGGCTTTTTAGAGACCGGCAGCCGTTCCCAGGGTGAAGATTTTGAAGAAGAAGATGAGGACAGGGAATATACATATCAAAAATACCATTTAGGACTCGAGCACAGACTATCTAACCGCTTTCATTATGAGCTCGGCTCGCTCGTATATAACAAAAACTATAAGTCAAAAGACTCTCTCGATAATACGGTAAAGATTCTTAATTCCAACAGTTCTTATTATCTTAATAAACAAAAAACAGAGTTCTTAAAACTTGACATCAAGCTCAGATATAAAGAAAAAAGATTCAGAAAAAATGCTTCAGGTGAATACGACCAGATTATGTTTCTTCCCCGGCTCATCTATGATAAAAAGGACTATTACACAATTAAAATTGGCACGGGCATTAATGAGTATAATTACAGAAGCACGGGTGGGAATGACCAGCTGAAGTTTTTCTTTAAGGTGGGAGCAAAGAGATACCTGCTTGAGAAAAAACTGATGCTTGCGTCGTCTTATAAATTGGAAACCTCTACACATAAGAGAGCAAACAGGCGAAAAAATAAAAATAACGTTATGATGGGAGTTGATTACCTCTTTAGCATACCTTTTATACATAAAATTGCTGCAAGGGCAAAACTCGGACACAGGGATACAAAAGATGACGAAAGAGACGAGGACTTTGACTATAAATATGGGGAATATTCAGTAAAGACAGAGCACAGGATACGTTCAAGAATACAAACACACTTCAAGTGCCAATATTTTACAAAGGACTATTTAACTGCTGATCTGGACCACAGGGGTTTTTATATAAGCGGTACCGTGAGATATAAAATGCTCACCGATAAAACGCGGGCTCTCTATTTCACTCTGGCATCCAAGCATAAAGAAGTGAAATATCCCCTCAAATCAGGCAGCGATTATAAAAAAGAAACCATTGAGATAAAAGGGACTTACAGGAGAAAGAAAAACTGGAAACTATCAGCGTCTGCAAAGGGAACGTTATATAATTACAGGGATTCAACAAAGGACAAGAATAGATATTACGCTGTCCTTTCATTTGAAAAATTATTCCCGGGAAACAACCTGGGTTTATCTCTGGATGGTAAATATAAATATTCTGACAATAAGCATGCTAACAATTCAGAGGAGGAGGCGATACGCCTTGCTTTTCAATTCAGCTTCTAATGTCAGTAATCTTATTCCACTCTCTCAATCTGTTTGATTCTCCGTTCATGACGTCCACCTTCAAACTCCGATTTGAGCCACAGATCAACGATCTCCAGAGCCGCTTCAAAGCCAATCACTCTCTGGCCAAGCGATATCATATTTGCATTGTTATGTTCCCTGGCAAGACGCGCTGTCTCTTTATTCCAGCACACTGCACACCTGATCCCCTTTACCTTGTTGGCCACAATGGCCTCCCCGTTACCGGAACCGCCGAGAATGATCCCTTGCCGGCATTCTCCCCGGGCGACGGCCTCTGCCGCAGGTCTGATTATCAATGGATAGTCAACTGACTCCTCTGAGTGCGTGCCAAAATCCTGAACATCATACCCTCTGGATACGAGGGATTCTTTTATCTTTTCCTTATAACGGTACCCTGCATGGTCAGAAGCAATGGCTATTTTCTGTAATACTTTATCCACTTCGCTCATTCCCCTCCTCTCCTGTTCACTTGATAAACCGTATTGTTAGAGGATAGTGATGGGCTTCTCCCTTACTCGTCCTGACAGAAGCAATTATCACCAAAATAAAATCAGCAATTGCTATCCCTATCAACAACAATATCCCTACAGCGACAAGAATGAGGAAAGCCGAGCAAATTGCATAGATTGTCATTGAAATTTGAAAATTTAATGATTCTTTTCCCTGTTCGTCAACAAAAGGGTAATCCCCGTTCTTAAGCAGCCATATAACAAGGGGGCCGATGATATTTCCAAATGGTACCCCGACAAACACTGCGAGTGCCGTCAGGTGACAGAGCATT
>CAYFYW010000452.1:0-2490 GCA_964347425.1 uncultured Nitrospirales bacterium | reverse complement strand
TAGTTCTCGGCATGGGAGCCCATCCCATAAAGGTTGGCTTAACGCCAGTTATTATCAATCTCATGGAAAATAAAGTAATAACCGCAGTTGCTATGAATGGTGCGTGTATCGTACACGATTTTGAGCTCAGTCTGACAGGGCATACTTCAGAAGATGTGGATACCGAGTTATGCAAGGGCACTTTTGGCATGGCTGATGAAACCGGCAAGAAGATTAACCGGGCAATTAAACGGGGTGTGTCAAGAGGAAAGGGTATTGGAAGAGCTGTTGGAGATTATATCCAGAATGGGAAATTTCCTTATAAGAATTTAAGCATATTGGCCGCAGCGTCAAGACTTAATGTCCCTTCCACAGTTCATGTTGCGGTAGGAACCGATATTGTCCATATGCATCCGGAAGTTGACGGTGCATCTACCGGGGAAGGAAGCATGAGGGATTTCAGACTCTTTGCTTCTGTCATATCTCATCTCAAAGGCGGTGTTTATATAAATCTTGGCTCTGCAGTAATAATGCCGGAGGTATTTTTAAAGGCACTTGCGGTCACAAGGAATCTCAGATACGATGTGAAAAACTTTACAACAGTAAACATGGATTTTATCCAGCATTACAGATGCCGTGAGAATGTCATAAGAAGACCAATTCTCTCCGGGGGCAGCTCCTATGCGATTACCGGCCACCATGAGATCATGTTTCCTCTTTTAGCCGCCGCGGTTATGGAGGAGATAAAGAAAACAGACGTTAAGAATGAGACATGATATACAAGATGAACTAGATATGCAATTAAAATAAACAATAAAAAATCTTGTAAATCATGTTAATCTCGATGCGAGTCTTCGCTGAGAATCGCTTCGACCTGTCAAAATATTTTTATAGTTTACTATAAAAAATGACACCTGTTGTTGATGAAGATAAATGCATCGGGTGTGGCAACTGTTCGGAACTATGTCCTGCAGTGTTCCAGTTATATGATGAGAAGTCAAGGGTAATTGACCCCGACGCCTGTGAGTTCGCTGAATGCTGTGAGGCAGCGGCTGAGAATTGCCCTGTTGAGGCCATAACAATAAAATAAGGACCGTTAAGGACTTTTTCAACGGTCTCCTTAAACTTGACAAACAAGGTTTAAAATGCTTACCATCCACATATCATATAAGGACATCAGATGAGTACTCTCCACCTTAAAACCCCGATAGATTGGACAGTCGTATTAAAGACTTTGGCCGATGAAAACCGCTTACAAATCATCCAGGAGCTGTTAATAAATGAGTCATCTGTAAACGACTTGGCATATAGTCTCGGGGTAAAAATATATAACGTATCAAGACATTTAAGAATATTAGAGACATCCGGATTAGTAGTGAAGAGGAAGGAAGGTAATCGTAGGGTTTACAAAATATCCGGAGATATAAAATCTCGTTTATCGGATGATAAACAGACATTAGATTTGGGATGTTGTAAATTTATGTTCAAAGACCTGAAAAAATAAATTTATTACCCTCTTTTTTACTGCCTTTCATGTATAATCCTTTGTAACCGTAATGTGCATATTTTAGAATTATTCGATCCTGTATTCTGACAGTTAATCTTGGTGGTAAATAATAATTTTTTATGATGATACGGTTTATCATTAAATCTCTTGTTTTAGTATTTGTTCTGGCTCTCGGCATTGCTGGAGGCGGTTATTTGGCGCTTGTTAGAGGAGTCCCCCGGATTGAGGAGATCAAGGATTATAAGCCTGCCAAAGGGACATATGTGTTTGCCGATGACGATACACTTATAAAAGAATTCAAGGTTGAAAAAAGCATCTTTGTTCCCCTTAAAAAAATCCCGGAGAATCTTATCAAAGCTGTGGTTGCTGTTGAGGATTCAAGGTTCTGGCTTCACAAGGGTGTCGATTACGTTGCGATCTTGAGGGCGCTCTATAAAGATATACGTGCCCGCGGAATAAAAGAAGGTGGAAGTACTATAACACAACAGCTTGCAAAGGTTGTATTCCTTTCTCCCGAGAGGACTTTTGTCAGAAAACTTAAAGAGGCGCTGCTTGCCTTTAGACTCGAAAAGAATCTAACAAAAGAGGAGATAATCGAGCTCTATCTAAATAAAATATATTTCGGCCACGGCGCTTATGGTGTTGAAATGGCAGCGAGGGCTTATTTTGGCAAATCTGTTTCCGATATAGATCTTGCTGAGGCAGCCCTTTTATGCGGCCTTATAAAGGCACCGAGCAGATATTCTCCTTACAATGCCCTTGACATAGCCAAGAAGAGGCAGAATGTGGTGCTCAAGCGAATGAAGGGAGAGGGTTATATAACTAAAGCACAGGCATCAGAGGCATATGAACAGCCCCTGTACCTTTCCAGCCTGAGATATGGAGATGAGTTACAAAGCTATTTCCTTGAGTTTGTCAGAAAATATCTTGAGGACAGATACGGAATTGAGATGGTGAATACGGGAGGATTAAAGGTCCATACGACTCTTAACAGAAAGATGCAG
>CAYFYW010000451.1:0-1541 GCA_964347425.1 uncultured Nitrospirales bacterium | reverse complement strand
GGATTCCCGATTAAGACTTTCGGGAATGACGAAAAAGCGGGCATTATTTTATGCGTGAGTCAATTGTATTGCCATTTTTTTCTCCCCCTTATATATTTACTATTTTACGGGGGCTAATTGCAGTTTTTGAGTTTAAGTATTATTTATTAATATGTTTCTCTGTGGTCTCTGTGTCCTCTGTGGCTAATTGCGGTTTTTAGGCTAATAGGGTTTACTTTCCACTGTATATTTAATAACATAGAGGAGTTAAAAAATGGGTAATTAACTTTATTTTACCGAAATTGAGCGATTCTCATATGGTCTGATATGCAAAGCAGGTTCAAAAATTCATAATGCGATAAGATATTGGAATTACTTTAGCGCTGTATTTAACCTTTTTACTATAGAAATGAAGATGTTTAAAATAATACAAAGGTTGCGCCAAGGTATCGCTATGTATTTTTTCACCCGCCTTGCATATCTTCATGAAAATAAATCGCTCGATTTAGGTATTAATAAAGATAAAGGTGTGATACCAAAGTATATTTTTGGAAAGGTTGTATAATTAGGCAATATGTCAAATCTCAGGTTTCTTACTTCTGGAGAATCGCACGGCAGGGCCCTTATTGGAATACTCGAAGGGATTCCTTCGGGTTGTCCTGTATCCTCAAAAGATATAAATAAAGACCTCTCAAGGCGGCAGAGAGGACATGGTCGTGGCGGCCGCATGAAGATAGAGTCTGACACTGTGCAGATACTCTCTGGTATCCGGTGGGGGAGGACCCTTGGTTCGCCCATAACCCTGATGATAGAAAACAAAGACTGGCGTAACTGGAAAACGGTTATGTCAGTTCTTGAGAAAGATAGGGACCCCTCTGTTTTTGTGACAAGCCCAAGACCGGGACATGCTGACCTTTCCGGCGCAATAAAATACAACACCCACGACATAAGAAATGTCCTGGAACGCTCCAGTGCCAGGGAAACCGCAGCGAGGGTGGCTATCGGTGCGGTAGCAAAAAAATTTCTCTCTGAGTTTGACATTAATGTACTGAGCTATGTAGTAGAGATAGGCAATATAAAAGTTCAAAGTTCAGAAAAAAAACTTTTGGATTCCTTTAAAAAGGCTGAGAGATCACCTGTCAGATGTCCGGATAAAAAAGCTGAGAAAAAGATGGTTGACATGATTAATAAAGCAATGAATAAAGGGGACAGCCTTGGCGGAGTTTTTGAGGTGATTGTTACAGGTGTCCCCCCGGGACTGGGAAGCTACAGTCAGTGGGACAGGAGACTGAATGCAAGGCTTGCATATGCTGTTATGGGTATTCAGGCAATAAAAGGTGTGGAAATAGGACTTGGCTTTGACATGTCCCGCAGGTATGGTTCAGAAGTCATGGATGAAATCTTTTATGACCGTTCACGGTTCACGGTTCACGGTTCGCGGTTTTATAGGAAGACGAACAACGCAGGGGGCATTGAAGGCGGGATAAGTAATGGTATGCCGATAGTAATGAGGGCGGCTATGAAACCAATACCAACGTTAAAGGCCCGGCTCGCGTCCGTTG
>CAYFYW010000450.1:0-11328 GCA_964347425.1 uncultured Nitrospirales bacterium | reverse complement strand
ATATGCACTGCGGGGCCTGCCAAAAGGAGAGGTTGTCCTCGGCATGATTTCCATGGCTGTAGTAGGTATCGCTGGAATATTGCTCACAATATCAAAAATCAGAAGCCTTGATGTCCTGTACACCAGTTCATGGGGTATTACTTTATCTGTCAAGATACTCCTTTATATCATTATGGACACCTCTGCCATGGTTGTTGTTTTCTTTGTCGGGCCCAAGCTCAAAAAAGGACTGAAAAAAGTTGCCGCAGTAAAACCTGAGATATTCGATCCGGAAACTTTTCTTCTTTTGACGGCAAGGAAGGAAGACGGGTTTCATTGCATTTAAAGACAGGGTTTATGATGTTACAGGTCTCAAACTCTGGAAAAACTGCGCCCATATGAAGCATTCAGCAGGGAATGATCTTACCGGTATGCTCGTAAAAGCCACCCATGGGGAGGAAAAGCTGGAGAATCTTGCTGTAGCAGGGAAATTTGATGCAAGCTTGAAATATCCAAAAACACCGGCCCAGAAGGCGTTTTATGTTATTGCGTATATGAATCTTGTAATCGTCTTTAGTATTCTTATTGTGATTGCTTACTGGCGATGGGGACTTTAGTAATTACGGCCTTCCTGCCAAAGACTGATAAAGATTCCAAATCCCGGTTGCGACAAAATCAACGGCAAATGCACCGAGCAGGAGTCCCATTACCCTTGTTATTACAAGCGATACAGTTACTCCGAGCAGTTTATTGATTCCGTGGGCCGCTCTGAAAATAATATATGAAATGGCGAAGATCAGCAGGATTGTAAGAATAGTGATTATCTTCAGCTCAATTGTCTTGCCGGTTCTTATAACAATAATGACGGTGGTTATTGCTCCGGGTCCTGTCAGAAGCGGCATAGCCAGGGGAAATACAGAAAAATCCTCTCTTTTTGAAGCATCTTTTATTTCCTCGGGTGTAACACTTTCCCTGGAAGTGCGCGCGTGGAGCATGTCAATAGCCACAATGAAGAGCAGTACGCCACCGGCAACTCTCAGGCTGTCGACCGTTATATTAAACAACCGTAATATTAATTCACCGGCAATAGCAAATACTATTGCCGGTACGCATGCGACCGTAACGGCCCGCTTTGCAGTGTGCCTTCTTTCTTTATCGCTCATGCCGTCTGTCAGGGATATAAAAGTCAGAATTCCTCCAACGGGATTGACAATGACAAAAATGGAAGTAAACGCATAAATAAAAAATGGAACTGTTTCGCTTAATATACCTGACATTTTAAAACTCTGTTTCTATTCCTCCGAAAATCGAGAAGAACTTAGCAAAAGTCTTTAAGGCAAAGAAATATATTTGAGTCAACTGCAGCAACAAAGTGAAAAAATAATGTACTATTTAAATATCAAAGTTTTTTACTCTTGTCAATGAAATAGTTGATTCATTAATGAGTTTGTGTATAATTTCGTAAGGAGGACGCTATGAAACGATTTAGAAACATCCTGCTTTATGCAAGCAGCAAGACAGACAATAGTACTGCCTTGAAATATGCTTCATCCCTCGCTGAAAAAAACGAAGCAAACTTGACAATAGTTGACGTAATTCAAGAGGAATCATACTACGCATCCATAGTCCCCGAATCCATAAAGGATATTAATATGCACGACATCCTTCACGATGAAAGGCACGAAGCTCTTGAACGCATAGTTTATCCCTACAAAGATAAAGGGATCAATAGTAATGTTAAGGTTCTTTCCGGCACACCGTTTATTGAGATTATCAGGGAAGTTGTAAGAAAAGAGCACGACCTTTTGATAACAACTCCTCAAGGTTCTGGTAGACTTAGTGAAACGCTTTTCGGAACAACGACCATGCATTTAATGCGAAAATGCCCGTGCCCTGTCTGGGCAATCAAACCCTCAAAAGAACCCAACTTCGGCCGTATTATGGCGGCAGTTGACTTTGATCCGGCTCATAAAGAAGGCGAAGCATTGAATATAAAGATTATGGAATTAGCTGTTTCTCTGGCGAAGTCGCATGAGAGTGAACTCCATGTCGTTCATGCCTGGAGTCTGCCAGGAGAAAGGAAATTAAGAAACATAGGCAGTTTACGGCAGAGTGAAGTTGAAAAAATTGTGCATAAGACAAGGGAAACACATAATGAATGGTTAAAGGCACTTATCCAAAAACACGCTCCTGAAACTCCTGGACACCATGTCCATCTGTTAAAAGGTGAAGCTGGTGATTTAATTCCTGAAACAGCAAAGAATAACCGGATTGACCTCATTGTTATGGGAACGGTAGGCAGGACAGGAATACCGGGATTCTTCATAGGCAATACTGCTGAGAAGATTCTTCAGCAGGTTGACTGTTCGGTGATGGCGGTGAAACCTCACGGATTTGTTTCACCTGTGGAATTGGAATAATAGAGTATTTATTCCGGATTCAAATTTTCCTTATTACTGAATGCGCTTTTTTGATTAAGAAGTAACCGACTGCAAGAGAAAGCAATATTGTTGCTATTCCCAAAAGTGACTGTGGAGAAAGCTTTGTTATATCCAAAGTAATAACTTTTCGGGCTGCTGCGATAAGGGCAATCGTAAAAATGACTTCTACATGAATCTGGTCTTCTGTAATATATGCTCTCAATGACTCCAGCAACTCGAGCCCGACAAGTATCATGAGAAAAAAGCCGAATACCACAAAGAGCTGATCTATGTTGAGAAGCATGAAAGGGGGCTTTATCATTTCTTCAACAATTTTCCATCCAAGCCGTATTGTGGACAACGCTACAACAAACACCATCAAAATAATGAGAGCATAAATTATTACCCGTTCAAATTTCTGGAGTTTGTCCAACATCACAAATTTCATCATTATTGCCTTCTTTTAGATAAAGCATCAATCACGTTAAATGGCGGCTTTCGTTATCTTTATTTATAATGCATTATACTTCAAATTAGATAATCAAGTCCGGCAAAAAGTCAAGTGACAATTAAACGATATAATGTTTTCTTGATTTGTAAGATCATGTTAGTATGAAATAAAGGAGGATTAATTAGCTGCTTTTGTGGGGGGAGCACCTGAAATATGTTTGATAGAGTGGACAGCTGTCTTAAATCCGCTACCAAACCCTTCATATTTTTTACGTCAGCTCTTTTTGTTGCCATGCTTGGTTATTTGGATTATATTGTCGCGCCACGTGTTTCCTTTTCGGTTTTTTATGCCATGCCGGTAGCAGGTTCTGCCTGGTATATTAACAGAAAAGCGGGTTTATTTATGTCCTTTTTAGCTGCTGTTACGTGGCTTGCGGCAGACATTACAGCAGGTCATCAATACGCGCATTTTTTGATTCCGTTCTGGAACAGTATTGTAAGACTTGCTTTCTTCACGGCAATTGCAGTCCTTTTATCTATTATCAAATATAAACTCGATATGGAAGAAAGCCTTGCCGATACCGATTATCTTACCGGTCTGAAAAACAGCCGTGCTTTCTATGAACATGTCGAAGCCGAGTCAACCCGGTCAAAAAGATATAATCGACCGTTTACAATTGCATACATTGATCTGGACAACTTCAAATATGTAAACGACACCCAAGGCCATGAATCCGGAGACGAAGCTTTAAAAACTACTGCGGAAACCATTAAAAAAAACGTCAGGCATTTCGACATTATAAGCCGCTTGGGAGGTGATGAATTCGCTGTATTATTTCCCGAGACTGGCTACAGCGCGGCAGAATCCATTATGCAAAATATACAACCTTTACTTACATCTGCCATGAAGGATAATAACTGGCCCATAACATTCAGCATGGGCGCAATTACGTTTATGATGCCTATGGCCTCTGTTCGTGAGATGATCAAGGCGGCTGACGACCTTATGTACGATATAAAGAAGAAGGGGAAAAATAGTATTATTCACAAACAGTGGGGATAATAGTCTGATAATGAGATCAGTTTCAGAGCAATGTTATGTGCTGACCAGCAGCGCCAAGGGGAAATGTGTTAGCGCCTCTCCGAAAGATACTTGTTTGTTGAAATTGGTTTTCCTGCTGGTTACTGCGTTCAGCCGATCTGTCGGCGCACAATCAGGCGGCATAACATGAGTATCCATCCATATATTTTCACCAAGCAGCAGTTCATTATCTTTCATTACCGTGGTTAGATCGAGCTTAAGCCGTTCTCACGGACATCCATCCACCATGCATTGTTATTGCGTGTGATACACATATGGTTTGGAACAATGTCCTGAATCCATCCCATACCGCGTCTATTTCGGTTATCAAAAAGACTGTTAAAATCATCTTCTGATCCGACTTCAGGGTTAAGACTGTTTGCGTCAACAATATGATAACAGTGCAGGCTTCCTTTTTTTGCCTTGAAAACAGGTGAGGCATATGTGTCTGAAATCCCGATCTCGTGAAAGTACTGTATGACATCACGGGCATGCTGAAACCTGAAATCCCTGTTGAACTGCAGACGGTATGCGGCAAGAGGTATTCTCATTTGCCTGTCCAATCCTCCTTTTCATATAAAGCAAAACTTGTTTTTCTCATGGTGACCTCTATATCTGCATCAAGCCATTCGGGAAGAAGCGTTCCGGGACCTTTCCATTTTTCATCCGCAGAATCAAATATTCTCTGCCATCCTGATATTGATACATCCAATTCATATTCTGCATCACGTCGACCAAGGTTAAAAATAGATAACAGACTATTGTTGTCCTTCCATCTTTTCACAATAATAACTTTTTTTTCTTCATCAAACTTCACCTCAAGGCAGTTCCTGTTGAAATTGGCAAGGGCTGGAATTTCTTTTCGTATACGTATCAGCGTTTTGTAGAAATCCAGAAGTATCTTGCCATTCCCTGTGTACCGTTTCTCCCAGTTCAGCCTGGAGAGATGAAACGTTTCAGGGTTCTGTGGATCTGGCGGCTCTTTTCCCCAGTTAAATGAAGCGAATTCTTTTTTGCGCCCTTCCCTTACGGCATTGATAAGGTGCTCGTCAGAATGGCTTACAAAGTAAAGAAAAGGGGCCGTCTCTCCGTATTCCTCCCCCATGAAAAGAAGAGGGATATACGGCGACAGCAGGACCAGGCCGGCCGCGAGTTTTAATGACTCAAAGGAAACAAGAGAGGATAGTCTTTCTCCGTTCATCCTGTTTCCTGTCTGGTCATGGTTCTGGGAAAAAACCACGAAACGCTCAGGTGGAATGTCTTTTGAAGAACTCCCATGATTTCTCTTTCTGAACCGTGAATACTGTCCAGAGTATACAAAGCCTTCTCTAAGGGATTTGGCAAGATGCTCTGTCCTGCCAAAATCCATATAGTACCCGTCAAGCTCATTGGTTAAAAGAGTATGCAGGCAGTGGTGGAAATCGTCGCACCAGTGGCCGTCAAGCCCGTAACCTCCCTTTTCTCCGGGTTGGATAACCCTTGCGTCATTTAGGTCGCTCTCTGCTATCAGATAATATTCTCTTCCTTTTATCCGTGAATAATCTCTAACTGCTTCTGCAAGTTCTTTGAGAAAATGTTTTGCATTCATATCGAAAATACCATGAACCGCATCAATCCGAAGGGCGTCTATATGAAAGTTTTCAAACCAGTAGAGGGCGTTTTTAATAAAAAAATTTCTCACCTCATTGCTGTAAGGTCCGTCAAAATTCATTGCCTCTCCCCATGGGGTTTTGTATCTGTCTGTAAAGTAGGGGCCGAAATCCCTCAGGTAGTTTCCCTCAGGGCCCATGTGGTTATAAACAACATCGAGTATCACTGATATTCCTTTCTGATGGCATGCATTTACCAGCTGCTTCAATCCGTCAGGGCCGCCGTATGAATTCTGTACTGCAAAAGCATAAACCCCGTCATAGCCCCAGTTTCTTTCACCCGGGAACTGTGCAACAGGCATAATCTCAATTGTGTTTACTCCTGAAACTGTCAGTTCATCAAGACGGGGGATTATGGCATCAAAAGTTCCTTCCTGTGTAAAAGTTCCTACATGGAGTTCATACATGATCATTTCTGAAAGAGGGATTCCCTTCCAGTTCAAGTCTGTCCAGTGAAACGATTGGTGATCGATAACCTGTGATGGCCCACGAACACCTGTTGGCTGGAAGTAAGATGCTGGATCAGGACGTTCTTTGTTATCGAGTCGAAAAAGGTAGAGATCACCGGGTGAAACAACATCGGTAATAATTCCCCAGTATCCTGACGCATCTCTCTTCATAGGCAAAGCTGTGTTATTACCTGAAAATACCTGTAACTCAACATTTTTTACAAAAGGCGCCCATACTACAAACTCACTTTTATGGTCACGTAAAAGATTTGCCCCTATTTTCATAAAAATATTTTCCTTTCTTAAGGGAAATGTGTTGATTGTTGAAAATTATATTTGAGTATAACAGGTTCTGCCGTACCTGTAGTCAAATCTTTCCCATTACGTGATATGGAACGAGGAAGGGGGAAGAACAGAATATTGCGGCAGAGATTATATGTGCTCTATATCGTCTTTTTCTTCTTTTTCTTTAAGCTGTTTATTTATGTAGTCTTCAGCGGCTTTCTTTCCTCCATGACCAAAAGCTATAGCAAGGGCAAGCACCACGCCGCCAAAAACAATCGCAAAAGCTATCAGCACAGTGTTTTGGCCTATGCCAAGCAATTCGAGGGTCATGCTTGCTGCTATTACGAATACTGTAAATTTTACAAAACTCCCCAGTAATCTTGCTGACGCAAGCCCGGCGTTCACAGCGGCTATCAGTGCTGCCCTTCCGAGAAAATTTCCCAGAAGGTAACCAAGGAGTATGATAATGCCTGCAACAATAACATTCGGGAGATAGAGAAGAAATCTCTCAAGGAGATTTTCCACAGCAGGCATCTTAAGGGCATCAAGTCCCATGATGATAAACGACACAAGTACTACCCAATAGACTACTTTGCCGACAATTCCTGAAAACGGTTCTTTCAGCCCGCTTTTTTGAAGAATCTGTGTAGTTCCGATCTTTTCAGACAGAGCATCTATTTTCAGAAACCTTAATACCTTCGAAAAGATTATTTTCAGAAGCCAGGAGAGAAATAATCCGGCAATGATGAGAACAAGAGCGGTCAGCAGATTCGGGAAAAACCCCGCGACTCTTTCTGTAAAACGTTGAAATGGTTCTATGAAGATATTTTTCATGATTCCCCCTTATTTCCAGTTATCGATAAGGTACGATTTTAATTCTTCAAATGCATTGCACAAAGACTCAAGTCTCTTTTCCACTTCCTGCGCATCACTTTCAGCCATATCATTGATCAGAGATGCTATCTTGCCGAGATAAAGCGGCGTTAGTGTTTTGAGGATGTGCTCTGTCTTCATCACTTTCTTATGACACGCAAGTGAATAATCAAAGATTGTCTGCGCCCATAGCTCATCGCTGAATGAGAAAGTTGCAGCCCGGGATATTGTCTGGAGTCCCGAAAAGCACCCTCTACTGACTATTTCACTCAACAGATCCCCGAGTTCTGAAATTCCAAGCTTAAACATGTTAGTCATCCGGTCTACATTTACATTCACAGGTTCGAGTCCGACTGAGAATTCAAAACCGAACATCGGTATCGGAGCCGTTTCACGTACCTCTGCCCATTTTGATGAGTATTCTTCCATGAGCATAAAAAGTGAACTGACGACCTGCGTAAGCATTGCAGAAAGGTCTGTTGAGGGATCTTTTGCTGCGTGTATCTTTGCACCGAGAAATGACTGGCATACCTTGAAATCATTTGCTACCGCGGTAGTTGTCATCCATATGTCAATGCCGAAGCGGGCCACATCAGACTCCCAGACATCCTTTGTCAGATAGAATTCGGCGAGCCCGCCCGAAAAGCCAAAATCGCCACCGATGGGCTGCCTGATGTGCTTGCCGTAGAGCGCCCTTGTCACCGGATAAACGATGCTGTTGGTGATGGTTCCGTCAAATTTATGCCGGAGGTAATACGGAGAGACAAAATCAAATCCGCGTTCAAGCACCGGTTTTATCAGCAGGTCTATCCATTCAGGCGTTATGCTCCTGAGGTCTGAATCAACTACTGCGCAAGCTTTTACGCCAAGTTCTTTGGCTATCTGAAAGATTGTCCTGAAAGCGCTTCCTTTACCGGGAATGCCGTGGTAGGGGGTCGCAATTCTGGAGAGCACGCTCTCCTGCTGTTTTATCAAAAAAGGCTGGAAATCAGATATTACGGTTTTTTCCACTATCTCGCGTGTGTTGTCTGTGGAACCGCCGTCTGAATTTACGAGTATAGCCTTTTTATCAGGAAAGTACTTGGCAAATCCCGCCTGGACCGCCTTTACCACTTGTGCAATAGTATCAGCATTATTAAAACTGGGGATACCGACAAGGATGTCAGCTTCGCCTATATCCTTAAGCTTATCTTTTACTTCATCCCTTAATATAACGTCTGCTATGGTTAACCTCCAGGTATATGGAATTCCACTAAGTATGTGCCAATATCACATCCGTGAAGGGCGATAACATGGGAATCTCCTCTGGCCAAAAGATACCCGAGCGTAATCCATACAGACTGTCCCTTACCCTGAACGCCCGTGAGAATATTCCGTTCTTTTATTTTTTTAAATATCTCTTGGACGCGCGGCCCGTCAACCCATACTACTTTTACCGTCCTTTTGGATGTTTGAAGTGTGCTGAAGTACTCCTTTGCTTTAAGGAAGTTTTCTTCCTCCTGTGAGCCTCCTAGGGCCACAATGACATTCTTGAGATATTTCACCTTCTTAATCTTGTCAATTATCTTGTCAAGGGCGTCAGAATTTTCAAGTTCTGAATAAAGGCTTGGCAGGAGGAGGCTCACTTTTATCTTCCGGGAGTATTGTTCAAGCTTTTCCTCCAAGTTTACCAGATACTCGTCAGGATCAAATGCCCTGTAAAGGTCGTGAAAAGTTGTGATAGTGCCTTCCTGATAAAAATCGGTCATAAAAACTTCCCTGTCTATTTTCCAATCTTGAAAACAACGATTCCAAGAGGCGGAAGAGTTACCGAAAGTGAGTAGTATCTTCCATGTGACGGCACAGGGCTTGCCTCAATGCCGCCATAGTTTCCCTTATCACTACCTCCGTACATCCATGCATCGCTGTTTAATACTTCTTTCCAGTACCCTCCCGATGGAACCCCGATTTTGTAATTGTCTCTCACTGCCGGCGTATGATTGCATATCACGACGAGAGTATCTTTTTCGTTTCTACCTCTTCTTAGAAAACTTATAACGCTTTTTTCCCAGTCGCTGATATCATCCCATTCAAACCCTGCATGCTCAAAGTCACGCACGTAAAGAGCAGGTTCCCTTTTCAAGAATTCATTCAAATCCTGGACCCATTTCCTGAGACCCTGATGGGACGGCTGTTCGAGAAGATGCCAGTGAAGACTTTCTTCATGATACCATTCCTGCCACTGTCCGAACTCTCCGCCCATGAAGAGCAGTTTCTTGCCGGGATGACAGTACATATAACCGTAGAGGAGACGGAGGTTGGCAAATTTCTGCCAGTCATCGCCGGGCATCTTTGAAATGAGAGAGCCCTTTCCGTACACGACCTCGTCATGTGACAATGAAAGCACGAAATTTTCATGGAATGCGTATATAATGCTGAAAGTCAACTGATCATGATGGAACTTCCTATGGACAGGAGCTCTTGAAAAATAATGGAGCGTATCATGCATCCAGCCCATATTCCACTTCATGCCAAAACCAAGGCCCCCGATATATACGGGCCTTGATACCATTGGCCACGCTGTAGATTCCTCTGCAATAGTCTGTACGTCGGAATGTTTTTGATACACTGTTTCATTAAACTTTCTGAGAAACTGGATTGCCTCTATGTTTTCCCTTCCGCCATGCTCGTTGGGTATCCATTCACCCTCTTTTCTTCCGTAGTCAAGGTAGAGCATTGAAGCTACTGCATCGACCCTGAGTCCGTCAACATGATATTTCTCCAGCCAGAACATGGCACTGCTCAGGAGAAAGTTCCTCACCTCATTACGTCCGTAATTAAAGATATGACTCTTCCAGTCAGGATGATACCCTTTTTTCGGGTCAGCATGTTCATATAGATATGTGCCGTCAAAATACACAAGTCCATGGATATCATCAGGAAAATGAGATGGCACCCAGTCGAGTATTACTCCTATACCGTTCTGGTGGAGGTAGTCAATGAGATACATAAAGTCCTTAGGCGTGCCGTACCGGCTCGTCGGAGCAAAGTATCCGGCGCACTGATATCCCCATGAGCCGTAAAAAGGATGCTCCATAACCGGCATGAATTCTACGTGTGTGAACCCCATTTCCTTTATATAGTTGGCAAGACGGGAGGCAAGTTCGCGGTAAGTAAGATGTCTGTTGCCCTGCTCGGGAACCCTCTGCCAGGAGCCTAGGTGAACTTCATAAATCGAAATCGGTGCATCAAGGGCATTTTTCTTATATCTGTTTTCCATCCATTCATCATCATTCCATTCATATGAAAGATTCCATACGACAGAGCCCGTGTCAGGCGGGACCTGCCAGTGAAAAGCAAAAGGATCGCCTTTGTCAGCTCTATAGCCCCTGTGCTTTGAAAAGATATGGTATTTGTAAACATTTCCCTGGCTGATGCCCGATATAAATCCCTCCCAGATACCCGATCCGTCTTCTCGGGCCTCGAGAGTGTGCGCTTCGGGATTCCATCTGTTAAAATCACCTATGACCGAAATCTTTTCAGCATTGGGCGCCCATACTGCAAAATATGTCCCCTTTCTGCCGGACTCCTCCACAAAGTGCGAGCCGAGCTTTTCATGGAGAGAAAGGTGGTTTCCCTCTTTAAAAAGATAAATATCATAATCCGTAAAAAGGCTTACATCATGCAAAAAACGCCTCCGTTGTTCATCGGGCTGTCTCCTCTTCCCTTCTGTCCACTTTCAGAATATTCTGTACCCCTCTGAACGGGATTAAAAGCCAGTCAGGCCTGGTATTAAGCTCATATGCGAGTTCGTACACCGCTTTTTCTAAAAGGAAAACATTCAGAAGAATCTGGAGATCCTTTCTGTCCTTTGGAATAAAAGCCGCTTCTCCGACAGTATCCAGATACGCACTCAGAAAAACCGAGCTTATGCATTTATACCACGGCTCAATCCACTGATCAAGCTGCGATATGTCTTCGGGCCGGATTGACACATGCTTAAAAAAGGCGGCGTACACGGCGTAATGAAACGACCGTATCATGCCGGCCACATCAGTAAGTGGAGATCGTTTTAATTTCCGCTCGCTTAACGGACGTGCGGGTTCTCCTTCAAAATCTATGATTATGAAATCCTTTCCCGTGTAAAGCACCTGCCCTAGGTG
>CAYFYW010000449.1:0-2325 GCA_964347425.1 uncultured Nitrospirales bacterium | reverse complement strand
CCGATTACGTTCGAGACCTTCATGGGCATGGCGCTTTATTATCCGGGGCTCGGGTATTACACTTCCCCGGAAACGCTCATAGGCCGAAAAGGTGATTTTTACACCAGTCCTCACCTACACCCGATCTTCGGCGTAATGCTTGCAAGACAGCTTGAGGAGATGTGGAAAATTATGGGGGAGCCCGCCCCTTTTCATGCGGTCGAGATCGGAGGAGGTGCCGGTTATCTATGCAAGGATATACTTGAATATCTCTATGGAACCGTGAACGAATCTAACCGCCCTCGACATGGAAGAGACTTCCTCAAGTCATTAAGATATGTTATTGTCGAGCCACACAGACACCTTGAGGAAAAGCAAAGAGAACTTGTTAAAGGGGAGAGGGAACTGGAAAGGATTCTGTGGGTTACGTCATTAAAGGAACTAAACGATATCAGAGGCTGTATTTTCTCGAATGAACTGCTGGATGCATTTCCTGTGCATATTGTTGAAATGGAAGATAGATTAAAAGAAATTTATGTTGCCCATGACGGAGATAATTTTATTGAGCAAAAACAGGAAATTAGCTCATTAAGTCTAACAGAATACATGAAGGAATTTGCCGATAAAATTCCATCGAACTACCGCACTGAAATCAACCTGAGAATAAAAGACTGGATTAAGGAAATCTATTCGGTTATTTCTAAGGGATTTGTCCTTACAGTTGACTACGGGTACGCTGCCGATGACTATTATGATGAGGGCCGGTCAAGAGGCACCCTGCTGTGCTACCACAGACACAGAGTAACAGAAAATCCTTACGAAAATATCGGCAGGCAGGATATTACAGCGCATGTCAATTTTTCGTCCCTTAAAAAATGGGGTGATGAGACTGGATTAAAAACAATCGGATACTGCCCCCAGGGAACCTTTTTGATTTCCTCGGGAATAGATGAAGTAATAACCGAACTTTATGGTAATTCTCCTGATTATTTTTTTGAGGTCTCAAAGATTAAAGGTTTATTATTGCCTCAGGGGATGGGCGAGTCCCATAAAGTCATGATTCAATATAAAGGGGATAAGATTCCGAAATTAAAAGGGTTTTCAATACGCAATCAGCTGAGGCTACTTTGAAATCGACATAAGTATGGCATGCTTTAAATTCCAAATCTCAAGCACCAAATAACAAACAACTTCCAAATACCAAGCTTTCTACCCTGTGGGTCTTAGACTAGTCGTCGACCAAAAATCCAAATAATAGCCAATAACCAAATATTCGATGAACTATTCCGCAGCAGAGCTTCGAGGAATTGTTTTGATGAAAGCCTTTTTTTCAGACGTTCGGTTATTCGATAATTGGAATTTATTTGAAATTTGTAATTTGTAATTTGGGATTTTCTCCTTAATATGATCTATTCGCAGAGGATTACGGTTTTTCAACGTAAGTCTGTAACCTCTCCATGCTCTTCCTAACATCTTCTGGCGTATGAGCCTCGATCGTATAAAGGTGGTTCTCCCCTTTTAGTTCTCTGAATAATGTTCTGAAATCAAAATTTCCATCTCCTATGGCAAAATGGCTATCCGATGTCTTTGTATTGTCATGGAGATGAAGCTCCAAAATAAAGGGTTTTGTCAACTCAAGCCAATCTTTAAGAGGTATCGTTGAAAAAAGGTTAAAGTGCCCTGTATCAAAACATAAACCAAAATTTTCAGACTTCATCTCCTCCATCAAGAGCTTCAGGTGCAGGGGCTCGTCCTCAAATACGTTTTCTATCGCAATCCTGACCCCGATATCCTGAGCCCTCTCCTGAAGAGGACGCCACGTTTTGAGGCTTTCTTCGAGCCATATGTCAATCCTGTGAGCGTACTTCCATTTTTCATATCCGGAGTGAAAAACAACCATCTCTGGTTTTAGAATTTCAGCAAAACTGAGTACGTCAGAAAATCGTTCTGTCGTAACCTCTCGTACGCGGCGATCAACTGCACCGGGCGACAGGTCCATATAGGGGGCATGAATTGAAAACCGTGGATTGTAGTCAAGCCTGGTCTTAAGCTCTATTATATCCCGCTTTCTTACGTCATCAAATATTCTGGAGCCAAAATAAATTTCGAGATTCAGCTCCTCTTTTTTTATATACTGAAAGTATTTTTCTATTTGTTCGAAGGGGACAGTTATATGTGGCTTGATCACTTTGCCTGAGCGGCTTCCGCCTTTTGGGACGTCTCTGCTTTTTTCTCGGCCTTATCTGCTTTCTTCGTCTCTTTCCCCTTGCCAGCCGGCTTCTCGGAGTCCATGGCCTTTTTTCTCTCAGCAGAAGGGTAATCCGTCGTATACCAGCCAGTGCCTTT
>CAYFYW010000448.1:0-10442 GCA_964347425.1 uncultured Nitrospirales bacterium | reverse complement strand
TAAAGGAAAGCAAAAGAAAAATAATCACGAGTGTCACCATAAGAAAAGACCAGAAAATGGACACTAAAAGATGTCGTCCTTTAGGAACTTTAAAAATTATATTCATGGCACGTTCTATAGAATAAAAAAAACTTAACGACAGAAACCCGTATATAACAAGCATGAACATGCTTATTCCTTTATAAGCAATAATATGCTTTAATTCCTTTGTTATCCCGTCAGTTACGGCGGGGAAAAGATTAACCAGTCCTGAAAGGAAAAATTGGTAAAGCGCCTGATTTTCACCCATGAGATATCCAAAGAGGGAGACAATCAAAAGACCGAATGGAATCAAGGCCATTATTGAAAAGTAAGATATCGGTGCTGCGAGATAAAAACATTCATCTTCAAAAAATGAAGGTATGCCTCTAAGTAGAGATTTTATTAAGTGCATTTCTTTACCTCGTCAACAAGACGTCCGATACTAAAAGGTCGCCTTAAAATAAAATCAAACCTTTCTTTCTTTAAATCACTGTCCGCCAATCCTGAACCACCCCTTAAAACAAGAATAGGTGCGTCCACCGCCTTGTCTCTTATATTCCTCAATTTCTCCGTTGTATATCCACCATCCATCAAATCTATCACAATACAAGATGCCCGTCCTACCAAATCGCCGGCCTCATTTACGTTCTCAAAGCCCATTGCCTCAAAACCTTCTTCAGCAAGTTGCACCTCGACCATTTTCCTAAACATCCAGTTTTTAAGGATTAAGACCACCACGAGTCATCAACCATTCCAAATCACAAGTTCCAATTACCAAATATTTAGAACCATCAAAAGTTAGTGCGACTCGCACCAAGTTCTTTAGTTTTGATCATTGATTATTCGGTCATTGGTTATTATTTGATTATTGGTGCCTGCCTGCCGGCAGGCAGGCTTGGAATTTGGAATTTAAATATTTTAGTATGGATTTATAATTTGCAATTTGAAATTTGCACTGATAAATTTGAAATAGTGCTTTTATGTCTTCTGCCTTATATAAATCCTTATCGGAACTCCTTTAAAGGTGAATTTTCTCCTCAACTGTTTTTCCAAAAATTTTATGTATCCTGGTTTTATCCCCTCTTTTTTATTCGTAAATATTACGAAACGTGGCGGCTTAATTCCAACCTGAGTACTATAAGAAATCTTCACCTGTTTGCCTCTATACAAAGGGGGACGTTGAATTGAGAGACTCTCTTTAAGAAAATCATTTAAATCCTGTGTGCTAATCCTTCTGGATGTCTCAGCGATTATTTCATCAATCAAGGGAAAGACTTTTGCAATTCTCTGCCTGTTCAAGGCTGATATGGTAAGAATCGGTGCGTAGTGCATAAACCAGAGCTTCTGCTGAAATTCAGACTGCAGTTCCTTAAACAATTCATCACTTCTCTCCACAAGGTCCCATTTATTAAAAAGGACAATGCTTCCTTTTCCTGCTTCGTAAACGAGGCCTGCTACCTTCTGATCCATCTCAACAACCTTATCCACGGCATCAAGGAGAAGCAAGACCACATCACAGCTTTCGATATTTTTCAGGGTCCTTATAAAAGAATATTTTTCAAAAGACCTGGCAATTTTTCCTTTTCTGCGAATTCCTGCTGTATCAACAATGAGATACTTCTTCTTGTAAAATGTGCAGAGAGAATCAACTGAATCTCTTGTAGTACCGGGTTCTGCGCTGACGATCATCCTTTCCTTGCTAAGAAGGGAATTAACAAGAGTGGATTTTCCGACATTCGGCCTTCCAACAATTGCAATCCTGGGATATTCAGCAGCCTCCTCTTTTGTACCCGGCGGCATCACGGCGGCAATGCTATCCATGAGATCATCAAATCCATATCCGCTAAGTGCAGAAACCGGGAACAAATCTGTTCCTAAAGGATAGAACTCATAAAGGGCTTTTTCTTTCTTATATCCGTCAATTTTATTAACGGCGCAAAAGATTTTCTTATTGTATTTTCTCAGTGTTTCTCTTAGTTCAATATCCGACGGCATAAGACCACTTTCTGCATCCATCAGCATAAGCACGATATCAGCTTCCTCAACCGCAGTGATAGCCTGTTTTTTTACTTCCTTAACAATATCTTCTTCAGATATTGGCCGAAATCCTCCTGTATCAACAATAAGAAAGGGTTTGTCTCTCCATTCTGCCTCTCCATAAATCCTGTCTCTTGTCAATCCTGGAATATCTTCCACAACGGCAATTCTTTTACCTATTATCCTGTTAAACAGCGTTGACTTACCAACATTCGGCTTTCCTACAATAGCGACTATTGGCTTTCTCATTGTATCTCCATATAAAATCGAGGCGACAAACGAATTTAATTATATCACACGATATAGAATATCAGCCGTTGCTTACAACGTTCCGTAATGCCATTTGCTCGACCAAGATTAGGATTGACAGAAAATACCGAGTTTGATAATATTTTTATAGTATACCGTATAGATAAAAATCAGAAATCATATAAAATTTCTAATCAGATATCAATCAGATATCCTGGAGAAGAAATTAGATGATGAAAAACCAAAAAAAACTAGGGGAAATGCTTATGGAAGCCGGGCTGATAGATGATCTCCAGCTAAGCTCGGCCCTCGGACAGCAAAGACAATGGGGCGGAAGACTTGCCTCTACACTGATCAATATGGGCATTGTTGATGAACATTCGATTGCAACTGTACTTGAAAAAAAGCTCGGGCACAAATGTATACTCCTCAAAAACATGAAAGTCTCTCCACGGGCATTAAAGACAGTGAAACCTGACATTGTTACAAAATACCGCATACTACCCCTGGATTCTGATGAAAAAACCCTTACAATAGCTATGTCAGACCCAGACGACCTGAAGACTATTGACGAGCTCAGCTTTGCATTAGGGTTAGAAATCAAGGCTGTCTTTGCTATTGAATCCAGTATAAATGATGCCATAGCACAACACTACACCGGCACGACCTCCGGGGGCAAAAGACATATTCCGGACACTAAAAGATCACCTGAAAGTGTGCAAATAACAATGAACGAAATTCCCAGGCAAAACAAAACATACCCCCCTGACCTACTCATTGAAGCGATATCGGAAATCCTTGTTGAAAAAGGTATAATCAAGAAAGAAGATCTCGGAAGTAAAATAGCAAAAAAATTGAAACGGAGTCAGTTCTGAAATATTCAGTAAAATTTCCTTAATATAAAAACGAATCTCACCTTACATAAAACCATAACTTAATGTCGTTGCAAGTCAGAGATTATCGGTCCTTTGTGTCATAAAATTTGACATACAATCTCACTAATGGTATATTCTGATTAGATGGGTAAATTGATTTTTATAATTACAATAATCGTTTTCATATCATGGGATATTATATCGTATGCAGGTATCTATAAGTACGTCGATAAAAACGGGGTTACCCACTACACAAATATGCCCACGGAAGAGGTCTACAAAAAAACCACAAATAGGGGATATCGCGGTAAAATGAATAGATTTCAAGCAAATAACCCGGCTGATTATCGCCATATAATAGACGTCTTGTCAGAGAAATACAGCATAGAGCCATCCTTAATTCACGCATTAATAAAAGTGGAATCTGACTGGGATTCTACCGCAATATCGCTAAAAGGTGCAAAGGGACTCATGCAGTTGATGCCCGTTACTGCCAGAGAGATGAATGTAAAAAACCCCTTTAACCCGGAAGAAAATATTGAGGGAGGGATTAGATACCTGAAATCCCTTCTGGATAGGTTCAACGGGGACCTGTCTCTTGCGCTTGCTGCTTACAACGCAGGGCCTAGAAAAATAGAAAAATATGGAGATGTACCACCAATACCTGAAACGCAGCGTTATGTAAGACGCGTTCTCTCCATATATAACAGCAAAAACTCAGGCAACAAAAAGACAGAACCCATATATAAGGTAATCCAAAACAATGGGGCTGTCCTTTATACAAATACCCCTGTTTTTTATAGAAAATATAATCCCTCAAGGCTCTGAAAAAAGACCCTCTCTTTTCTAATGACCGAATTAACAACCCTTAAGGAAAAAATTTTACACCTTAAAGAAAAGAAAAAGGCAATACTCCTCGCCCATAACTACCAGCGGGAAGAAGTCCAGGACATTGCTGATTTTACAGGAGATTCTCTTGAACTTTCCCGCACTGCTGCCTCGATACAATGTGATGTCATAGTATTCTGCGGAGTAAATTTCATGGCAGAAAGTGCATCAATCCTCTCACCTGAAAAAATTGTTCTCCTTCCTGAAATCAGCGCATGCTGTCCAATGGCTGATATGGTAACAGTCGACGATATGAGAGAACTGAAGACTCAATTTCCGGGTTACAAATTTATCGATGGATACACTTATCCGGCTGACTTCACTTTAAGAGATATGAAAAAACTTCATCCAGGAGTTCCTGTAGTTACTTATGTAAATACCACTGCCGATGTAAAGGCAGAGAGTGATATATGCTGTACATCTGCCAATGGTGTAAGAGTAGTTGAATCTCTTGATACCGACAGGGTAATCTGCATACCTGACAGAAACCTTGCTCAATGGATTGCAAAAAATACAAAGAAAGAGGTAATAGCATGGGATGGTTTCTGCCACGTGCATGACAGGGTAACAGTACAAGATGTGATAAAGGCAAAGCAGGAGCATCCAGAAGCAGTTGTAGTTGCTCACCCTGAATGCAGAATAAACGTACTTGAAATATCAGACCACGTAACAAGCACCTCCGGAATGCTCAGATTTGCAAAATCTTCTGATGCAAGAGAATTTATTATAGGTACAGAAACCGGACTGCTCTATAAACTCAGAAAAGAAAACCCGGATAAAATTTTTTATCCCCTGAGAAAAGACATGGTATGTCCCAACATGAAGAAAACCACTCTTAACAGTGTAATCAAAGTACTTGATACCATGACAAATGTAATAAAAGTCCCGGAAGAAATCAGAGTTCCTGCCAAGAGGGCACTTGACAGGATGCTTGCGGTAAAATAAATTATTTTCTCATTATAGCGCCCAACAGAAAACTCACTGACCCCTAACCTACTATCGCTTCAACCATTTGCCAGTCATTAGATTTTTGAGATGCATGCCATAAATCGTAATTTTGCTGCAGGTTGAGCCATAGCTCAGGTGTTGTGTTAAATGCCTTTGACAAACGCAGCGCCATGTCAGGTGTGACAGAACCATGCTCATTTACTATTTTGGACAATGTTTTTCTCGATACCCCAAGCGTATTTGCGAGAACTGAAATAGTCAAAGATAGAGGCTCCAAATAATGTCTTTTTAAAATACCGCCTGGATGCGTCGGGGATCTTTTTCTCATCCTCATTTTATATCCTCTATTTTTTGGTGTAACCATAAAGGTTACATATATCAAGGATAATTTGAATTGTGGCTCTCGGTCAGCCACGCTTTAGCGCGGATTGGATTGCGGTGCTAGATGTTTTATCGTTTCAATAGAACTTGCATAATATTGTGAATTTGAAACACCATGACAACCAGTATTAAAGCAAATATTATAGAAACAGATGCTAGCAGAACCCCTCTTCTTCTCGCTTTTGAACCCTGCACGATTGGTGCATCACGAATAACTTTCATGCCGGGTGGTGGAAAACGATTATATTTTAATATTTTTCTACCTATCAGGAAAAAATAAACAGCAAAAGGCATGAAGCTTAATATTAGAAGATCAAGTATTATCTCTATAATTAAAGCAGATTTTTCAAGAGCGAAATTCTCTAAATATTTAAATAATAATGGAATCCCCCATTTATAAATAACTATACCGGCTATTCCTGTTAGGATTATAAAAAAAATTAATTTCATTCTGAGTGATTGATCTGCTTTAACGATATTGTCATTCATATGGATTTTTCATATAACGTATGAGTGACCGACAGTCGGAACTGGGTAACGATGTCTATTGCATAAGACTCATAAACTTCTGATTAACTTGAAAAAGGTCCCGGCTATAGCCTGTTCGAGTCCACTCTCTGGTTATGTTCTTTGTTTTTTCTTGTGCTTCATCACAGTTTTACAGAATTTTCCAAATTGTTTATCTTTTTGCCTTTTCTCAAGATATGACATTTCGTTGTAAATAGACTCCCTGTTCATTTTCATGTAATTCTGGTATCTTTTCTCGGATAGCTTGCCTTCTTCTACGGCATTCAAAACCGCACAACCTTTTTCAGTAACATGAGTGCAATCGTTAAATTGACAATTTCTTGCTAGCTCTGTTATTTCAGCAAATGTTTCATCAAGGCCTGTTTCTACTGCAAAATTCCCGAGCTCCCGCATTCCCGGAGTGTCTACTACCATTGCTCCGCAATCTAACTTTATCAATTGCCTATATGTTGTGGCATGCCTTCCTTTACTATCTTTTTCTCTGACAGTTTTTGTTTTAAAGACAGATTCTCCGATGAGATTATTTAATAAGGTTGTTTTGCCCACACCTGAGGATCCTAACAAACAATACGTCAGCCCTGGAGTCAGAAGATCCTTTACGCTTTTCAAGCCGGATTCATTTTCATTACTGAATGGCTGCACATGTAAACGCGGCATTATTTTATGTATGTCACCGATCCTGCTTTCAATCTCTTCGGAAGTGAGGAGATCACTTTTACTTAATAATACAATTGGCTTGATATTGCTTTCGTTAATCATAACCAGATACCGCTCAAGCCGCCTGAGATTAAAATTATCGTCCAGAGACTGGACAATAAATGCTACATCGATATTGGCGGCAATCATTTGAAAATCTATCTTCTTCCCTGGTGTCTTTCTTTTAAGCAAGGATTTTCTCTGTATGATCTCATGGATTATTGAAAAGGTGTTTTTATCATAAAATTTGGCCAATACCCAATCTCCAACAGCAGGGTAATCAATCGGAGAATCCGCACCGTATAGCATTTTCCCGCCTAACTCAGCGAAAATATCATTCATACCATTGGATATCATATAGCTGTCTTTGTGAACAGAAATCACTCTTGCTATCTCAAGCCCCTCCAATTTTACAGGATCAACTTTATCCTCATACCAATTACTAAAACCAAGTTTTTCTATGCTAAATGATTTTTTGATCATGCGAAAATTTTGTACCACATAACGGTGAATTCACCTGTTCGGGGCATCAGGTGCACTGCTTTGTCAGGTTTATGCTCTCTAATGCTAAGATACAAGACCTGATCCATGTCGTTGGATTTCACTATAGTTATTGTTGAGATTTTAAACCCTTCAGATCAATATCAATCTTGCCCATTGAGACCAATGCCTTTAGAGTTTCATTAACAGGCATAGATAATGGTTTGACAGATCCTTTATCCATCACTACTAGCCGTCCTGATGTCGGGTTTGGAACACCAGGCACAAAGATCAGTAATTTTATATTTCCTTTATCATCGGGTATCTTGTTAGTTACTAATCCAAGTTCTTCTGATTCAAAGTCTCTGCTTGGAACTAATACCGCCTCATAAAAAATGGCATCTTCTCCCTCGCCATATCCCAATATTTGTTTAAGTGTTTGATATAGGCGACCCAAGGCAGGTAATTTATCCAATATGCTATCAACTCGCTTCCATATCCATTTTCCAATAAACGTAGTTACGCCCAGTCCAATCAAATAAATAAAAATAACTGCAGCTAGTAACCCAAACCCTGGGAAATAGAAAGGCATCTTAGATAGCCCTGAACTTGAAATCGTTGATTCCAGATAGCCAACAGTAATAATTAAGCCACCCACAGGTAATATTGCTACGATTCCTGCTATTAGACTATTAGTGATATGTTTGCGTAATCTTTTCATATTTTTTTAATTGCTGTCTAACGCAGAGTTGACCCGACAGGATCCTGACGGGATTATAACATGCAAAATGGCAACCTGAACACGAAAAATATTAAAAATCAAAAAGTGACTTGTGGTTCCTGTTCGAGATCAAACAACGAGCTATACGGGCCTTTTTATTTGTCCTTTATCAAGCTTGTCCTGTGGCGAAGCTTTACGGGGGCCTGACCCTTAATTTCTCAAGCAATTATTTTCAAGAAGTAATATTGCTTTTTTGTGAGGAGCTTAACCGATGTCGCTGAAGGCATATTATGTTTTATTACTTCTAACGTAGAGCTAACCGGCCACCGGAAGGGATGTCTACAAGCAAGCGACCCGGAGCCATTTGAAAAAGCAGTCTAGGTCGGACGGTCCGGTTTAGTGACTTGTTATAACTTAATTATTTAAAATCCCATGATTTTTTGGTCATTGCACAATTTCGATAAGTTCTTATTATCCCCAAAATTAGGCTAAAAAATTTGGACTTCTGTTGTTATCCCCCAGAGTTAAACAAGATTGGAATTGACGAATTCCCAATTAATAAGATTGTTAATGAAGACATCAAGATAGTTGCCTCTCTCGTTTTGGTAGTCAAGGTAATATGCGTGCTCCCATACATCCACCGTCAATAAGGGTTTAATGTCATAAGCTATGGGTGTGTCAGCATTTGAGGTTTTCATAACCGCCAGCTTATTATTTTTCAGAACCAGCCATGCCCAACCGCTTCCGAACTGAGTAAGTCCAGCATTCTTTAGCTGTTCAATGAAGTTGTCATATCCCCCAAAATCAGTAAAGATCTTTTCCGCGATGTCTCCTGAGGGTAAACCTCCACCATTAGGTTTCATTGATTGCCAGTAAAAGGTATGGTTCCAAACCTGTGCTGCGTTGTTGAAAATTCCAATTTTGTCACTATCATTTACTGTTTTTTTAATGATATCTTCTAACGTCTCATTGGCCAGATTAGTTCCCTCAATCAGTTTATTAAGATTTGTAACATAAGCATTATGGTGTTTTCCGTGATGAAAGGTCAGTGTTCTTGAGCTGATATGTGGTTCAAGAGCATCCTTTTTGTAAGGCAGTTCTGGTAGGGTAATAGTCATTTTTTTCTCCTTTAGTTATAACGATTTCATCACCGCGTCGCCGGAGGCGATCCGGTGGATGTGATGGTTATGCTGTTTTTTTGCATTTTTTTCTGCAATTCCAGCACTTTCGTTTCATGTAAACGTTTTAGCCTGTTTTTCTTTAAATTTTCATATACTATCTTTTTAATTATGGGATTATTGCTTTTTGTTAATTCTTCAAGATAATAAAATCCTTCGTCTTCAATTCCTGATATTATGACACTTAATGTGTAGCATAATCCTTTTACCAGTACTTTACAATCAGGATCTCCTTTTTCCTTTTCTCTTTCAATCTTTTTAATTATTTTTTTATGAATATCCAATAATTCTTTCGCTATTTCTTTGCTTTTCATTAATCGGGGGTCTGCTAATCCAGCAGCTAGAGCTCGATAGATCAAGTAGTTTTCACTATCAATCCACTTTTTTATTTTTTTTATAGTTTCCTTCGGATCTTTATCCATGAGTTCTTGTATGGCCATTGCTACACATTCTCGAATTCTCCACCTTCCATCTCTGGCACTGTTTTTTAATAATTCTAAAACTTCATTCCTTTTTTGAATATCAATTTTACCAATACGACCCAAAGCGACAATGGCACAGAATGGCAGAAATTCTTCATTCCCACTATTGCCTTTACGTTCAGCATTTTCAGAAATCAAGGTGAGACAATATTTAAAATACTTTATTTTGTCCTTTTTATAGTTTTCTTCAATATAGTCAGCAAACGAAAATCCCAGCTCTATATTACCTCTTTTCCCTGGTAGATTTGAGTTGTTTAATAAATACATTTCTATTGCTTTATTTACAATTGACAATTTTCTCAAATCAACTAAATGTCTTTCTTTTTTACTTAATTCCATTTTTAAATTAACCTTATTGTGTATAAAAACCATGTTCGGCGAGGACACTGCTTCGTATTTCTGATCCTTTCAAAGGCAGGGCTCTCCGTAGCGTGGCAGTGTTATCGGCAGCCAAGAGATCGATATAGTTGTCTTGCAGGGTTAGGATCTCGCACTTATCAAGTTCACTGATAGAGAGTTTCATTGCGCTGTCTCCATGCTCCGCTTCATAGTTTAATCTCGCCCGCCCAACGCCCGAGTTGAGCTGGTGGCCCTTTGGGGCCCTCAGTCTCGAACGGATTGTTCCCGAGCCTGCCTACCGGCAGGCAGGCGCGCTGTGTCTCGCCGTAGTATAACAAAGGCGGAAGTCAGCGCGCGAGGGAACAATTTTTCTCTCCGAGAGAGACTAGCTCAACTCGGGCGTTCCCGAGAGGCGCAGCGTCTCGGGAACGTCCGATTCAGCGATGCGAGATTGCGCAGTCGCTGCAATCGGTGGTTAGAATCTATTTATCAAGATGCCTTTTTAAGACGCTCTGCTACCCAAACTTTGATGATGGATTGTCGAGGCACACCCAAACGTTTTGCTTCCCTATCCAATAAGTGAATCATCCATAAAGGAAAATCAACATTTACTCTTTTC